>NZ_JBEPLO010000003.1:0-144255 GCF_040545225.1 Streptococcus rupicaprae
AGGCAATCAAGCTGTTCAGACAGAAGTCGGATTCCTCTTCATGAGCATGAATCTCACAAAATTGGCCAAGAATCTAGGCTCAAAAACTTCAAAAATTCAAAAACCACACAGTGATTCTTTCATCTTGATTGTTTTCAAGACAGAAATCACTGCGTGGTTTTATTTTGAAACTAGTTTTTGCCCGGCCTCTTTCACTTTTTTAATTTTACGTTTTCGATCAGCATAGCTGTACATGGAGAAACCTTCTCCCAGCACCTGGCGCACATCTGATACCGTTACAAAAGCAGTTGAATCAATTTGATTGACCAATTTTTGCAGGTGGATAATCTGGTTATTGTTAACCACGACATAGAGCACCTTCTTCTCTGACTGAGAATAGTGGCCATGAGCATGAAAAACTGTGATTCCTCGGTCAATCGTTGAAGCAATTTCTGAAGCGATTTGCTCATGATGATTAGAAATAATCATGACGGATTTTCTTGGGTTGAGACCTTCTGTCATATATTCCAAGGTTTTGCTTAGGATAAAGACCATAATCAAGGTCACAATCAGTCGCTCTAGCCCAATGATGTAGGTCGAAGCTGAGAGGATGATGAAGTCACACAGCATGAGCCCACCAGCAAAGCTAATGCCCAGGTATTTTCGCATCATCATGGCAATGATATCCGTTCCAGCTGATGTCCCATTTCCACGGAGAATGAATCCTAGAGCGATGCCCGCTAAAACACCTCCTGCAACAGCAACCACAAGGATATTGTCTGAATGAAAGGCGGGTGTCTTGAGGGTATTCATAAACAGACTCAACATAGTCATGGCGTAACTGGTAAATAAAAGGGTCCTCTTTTCCAAAAAACGCCACCCTAAAATCAATAGTATCCCATTGATGATAAAGTTCATGGTCCCAATTCTAACCTTAAAGACATAATAAAGCAGGATGGAAAGACCTGTTACTCCACCACTCCCAAAATCATTTGGAACAATGAGGCTATTGACTGACACAGCATATAAGGCAGAGCCTAAGGTAATAAAGAAAATTGAACCCAAAAAGTCCATTAGCGTCATGTCAAATACTTGTTTTACTTTTGCAATCATAAGTCATCCTTTCACAGGATAACATTATACCATAAGATCAGACATTTGAGGAAACAGAAAAACTATGTCATCCAAAAAAATAATTGGGAGTAGAGACAAAATCAAATTTTATAGAATAGATGATTTTGTTCCTACTCCCTTCATTTTCTATTTTACTCCGATCGAGGAGGTTTATTGAGGATAGGCAATGTTGACTCACTTAACTGATAGCTCGACAACAATTGCTGATTAAGCTGATCAAAATAGAAAGGTCTGCTGTACTCAATGCCAGTCAATCTGGCTAATTCAACTAACTTTTTTAGGAAGGTTTGAGAAGAGAAATTAGTGGTCCGCCTCAATTCTTCCTCATCAAAGGGTCTAATCAGGTGGGCCAGAGGATTACGCACTGAACGCTCCAATTCTCGCAGGTTAGCAACCGCATCTTTAATTGGTTCCGAGAAATCGAGCAACAAGATTAACCGTGCTAAACTGCTGGATGTCACACCAGGTCCTGTTTTGAAATCACGTAAGACCGGATGGGAAGATTGTGCGAGCACTTCTCGCTTCCAAACATCGTAGCGATCGTCCTTATTATCTAAGATATAGGTCTTTATATCTGGAACTTTTGATGATAAGAGGCGCATGAAAAGCCGATAAATAATGGGAGAAACGGCTCTAACAAAGTCGATAATCTGCCCCTTCTTAAGTTTAGCTTCAAGATCTAAAAGGTAATTAGCGATCTGCTCCTCGGCAGCTCCTTGATTCATGACTTGACCACTTTTTAGAGCAGGCTCAATATTGAGTTCCAGCCGTTCCTTCAAGACATAGAGCTCGTCCAGCAATTCTTTTGGGGTCTGAGCGACTTTACTCGCAAATTGATAGGCGACATCGTACTCATAAAGCTGAATCAAAAGTGCCAGAGTATTTTTTTCACTGGTATTCATTAATCAATCAGGGTCTCAAGGCCGACCTTCATCATATCGGTAAAGGTATTTTGGCGTTCTTCAGCTGTTGTGTCTTCTTCTGGATTGACCAAACTATCAGAGATGGTCATAATTCCTAGAGCCTGTACGCCATGTTGAGCAGCCAGATAGTAAAGGGCTGCAGCTTCCATTTCAACGGCGTAGACATTCATCTTTCCAAGTTCCAGATGAGTCTGACCGTGTTTCGAATAGAAGACATCTGAAGATAGGACGTTGCCAACGTGGGTTGTTAAGCCCATGCCCTTGGCAATATGATAGGCTTTGTCCAAAAGTTCAAAATCTGCAATTTGCGGGAAATCAAAACCAGGCCAGTCATTACGAATGATGTTTGAGTTGGTTGCGGCTGCCTGGGCCAAGACCAACTCGCGCACATGCACGTCCTTATTTAGAGAACCTGCAGTCCCGACACGAATTAATTTTTTCACCCCATACTGGGTGATGAGTTCATTCGCATAAATGGAGATGGACGGCAAGCCCATACCTGTTCCCATAACAGACACACGTTGCCCCTTATAAGTCCCAGTGTAACCAAACATGTTGCGGACTTCATTGAAGCAAACAGCATCTTCAAGAAAATTCTCCGCAATGAACTTGGCACGCAAAGGGTCACCAGGAAGCAAAATTTTATCAGCGATATCGCCAGGTTTAGCAGAAATGTGGATTGACATAATAATGATACAAAGGGCGTTAAACGGACAAAAGCAAAATAGGAAACGGACCGACGACGCTCGCGTCTAGGTCATGTTTGTCTTTTTGGCACCGTCCGTAGCCCGTGTTCAAATCCCTTGAACACGAAGCCCATTCCTTTCTTAATTTTAATTATTTTTTACAGAAAGTAACAAGAGATTGACAGTCATTTTTCGAATGTTCCACCCATGTTCACATCAAATGAACAAACTCTCCTTCCTTTCTTTAAAGTTGTTTTGAATCTTGCGCGAAAGGTTAGTTAGCCCGTGTTCAAATATCTTGAACAGGACGGCCTATTCCTTTCTTTTTTACAATATAGCCAATATGGCAAGGAATTACTGGATTAGACCCTATTTTTTCTCTTTTATTTCAGCCAACAAGCTGACAAAACAAATAGCAGCTGCGACAAACAAGAGTGGGGCGACCTTATTGCCCAATAGAGATAAGATGATTGCTCCAATCACTTGCAGGATAATCCCTGCTAGCATCCATTTTTGATAGTTACTCATATCTATTATCCTTTCCTCAATCACCTGATGTTGAAAATCCAATGACCAACAGGACAAGTGAAAATCCTGACAACATCAGACCTAAATCCGCTCCAGAACGCCATGGATAAAGTCCAATTTTGATGTTTTTTCATTGTGTTCCCCCGTTCATGATTAGCTCATCGTTACCCAAAGCTTCAGCTCTTCTTTTTAGTAGAAATCGTTAGGGATAAGAAGAATAGTCCAAAGAGCAATCTAAGAAAAAATTATCCCATATTTCCTGCAACTTGAAAAGCTAACAGAAAACTGACCGCTGCCAAAATAGTAAAGATCTAGGTAAGATAGTTTTTCATAGAAATACTCCTTCGTTTGTCAGGAATTTACAAGACCGCCAAAATCGCCTTAATCAAGCCCTTGAAGTTGCCCTTGATTTTTTGGGTCACTTCAACCACTTCTTCGTGATTGAGTTCTTCTTGGAAGCCTGCCGCATGGTTGGTGATGGCTGAGATACCAAGGACCTTGAGACCTGAGTGTGCTGCGATGATGACTTCTGGTACAGTGGACATGCCGACAGCATCTGCTCCCAAGGTCTTGAAGGCACGGATTTCAGCTGGGGTTTCATAGGTCGGACCTGAACAACCGAGATAGACTCCCTCTTTCAAGTCAATACCAAGATCTTTCGCTACGTGATGCGCTACTTCTTGGTAGTCTTTGGTGTAGGCATTGGACATATCTGGGAAGCGTGGCCCAAATTCATCAAGGTTGGCACCAATCAATGGATTGGTCCCTGTGAAGTTGATATGGTCATTGATCAGCATAAGCGTTCCTGGGCCATAGTTAATTCCACCAGCCGCGTTGGTCACGACCACACTGTGGCAACCCAAGGCCTTCATGACACGGACTGGAAATGTGACAGTCTCCATCGGATTGCCTTCATAGAAGTGAAAACGCCCTTGCAAGGCCAGAACCTTGCGACCAGACAAATCACCGTAGACCAACTTGCCGGCGTGGCCGACCACGTGCGACTGCCCCCAGTGAGGGATGTCAGCATAGTCGAGAATGATGGCGTTTTCGATTTCTTCGGCCAATTCCCCCAAACCTGATCCCAAGATGAGACCAAATTCAGGTTTGACCATACCTTTTTCTTCCAAAAAGGCTTGCGTTTCACGGATGTTTTCAAGTAATAACATAGGATTTCCTTTCTTAGTTAACAAAATGTCTCTTATATTTTATATGACTCGCGATATTTCGCTCCAAATCTTTCTCGTCCCAAAGCTGCAATTCCCAAGGATAATAGAAGTTATTCTTGTTCTTAAAGTAGATATGGATGCCTGTGTATTCATCCTTGTCACGTAAATACCAATTTTTGAGTCCGAATTTCTCCTGCCAGTCGTCTAATCGCTCCATGACCAGACTGATTTCCTCCGAGTTCAGAATCATCCGAACCCCAAAAATATCATTTAAAATCGAGTTGACAGGATAACCTTCTGCCCGTTGCTGAAAACGGGCAATCTTGTCCAAGATTGATTCTGCGGTCTTGACACGGTAGTAAAAGGTGATATCCTTGGTATCCGACCGCATCAGGTAATCGTTGATGGACTCATGTAGGTTGAGACGGTAGGACAGGATATGCTGAGTGGGTACTTTGGCAAAAGTGTGTTTGAGATTGACCTTCTCTACCTTACCTGTTTCAAAATAATCTTTTGAGTATTGCAGGTGGAGTTTGTTAATCTCATCAATCAAGCGTTCAACTTTTTCCAGCATGGCTACTCCTTTATGATAATATTTCTTTCTGCTGATGTAAGAAAGATAAGATTCGACGATTAAAATCTTTTGCTTCGAGGTAGAGACCGTGACCAAATTGGTCGTAATGATAATGTGGACAATCTAGTTTTTTGGCTACTTCTGTGGAAGTTCTTGCCCCTATAACCTTGTCAGCATTCCCACCACTAACAAATACAGGGCAAGAAATGGCAATTAAATGTGATGAATTGTCAAAATTTAGTAGGGATTGGCACAGATATATAAACGTTTCGGATCTTTTAATTGAAATCGGCTCGCTAAAAGAGCTAAGAGCCAGCGGTACTTTTTCAGTTAAGAATCCGAAAAAGTTTTGGCCATCATGTCTAAAAAGAGCTCTTTGTTTCTTCCCAATTCGGCTAAATTTATCCAACCTTCTACTGTTTGCTTCATCGTATCATTAACCTTGTCGGCCATTGTCACAAGGGCTAGCCGACTAACTAGTTCTGGATACCTCTTTGCTAAAACCTGCGCAATCATCCCGCCTTGAGAGACGGCGATCATATGAACCTTGCTTAAACCAAGTCGCTTCATTGCAAGTGCTAAATCGTCAGCCATATGATCAATACTATAACCACTCTCTATCTCATCTTTGCGATCAAACAGATAGACACGATAATGACGGGAAATTGTCGCAACGAATATACAAGTTGAACGGCTTGATCATGAACACGATTTGGACTAAGTCCCTGAATAATCACTAGTGGAGACTTGCCCTTACCAAATGCAAGGTAATCCATACTGGAATGTCCAACAGCAACCGATGCTTTCTCAATCTTAAACATGTGGAGCTACCAACTCCCAAACCCGCTCAGGAGGTCGGCAAATCAGCGCTTGACTTCCTGTAACCACAATAGGCCGTTGAATGAGGGCTGGGTACTTGACCAGGGTCTCGTAGATAGCCTGGTCTTCTAGGCCGTCTGGCAACCCCAGTTCTGCATAAAGCGGATCCGTCTGGCGAATCAAGTCCTTGGCGGGTAGGCCAAGGGCTTTCAGCTGGTCAAGACCGGGTGGGTCGGTCAGGTAGTTGATAACTTCTGGCTCGTAGCCTGCCTCGGTCAAAAGTTCTAAGACCTTGAGAGACTTGCTGCAGGACTGGTTGTGGTAGATGGTTACTTGTTTCATCTCTTTTCCCCTAATTTAGCAAAAATAGACTGCTCATTCAGACGCAGTGGTTGAGTGGCTTCTCTTCGCCAAATGGCTGTGAGAAACCTACTCAACTGTGCGGGGGCAGTACGACAAAATCGGACGCTCTACCTGAGCGATTTCTGTACTGCTCCCTTTGCCATTTTACACCAACTCCGCCAAGAAGCTCTCCCCAATCATGGCCTTGTCCACGCCGAAGTTGTCAGCGATGGTGGCTGAAATGTCAGCAAAGTGGCCTACTGGCAGGACACCTGCCCCCTTAAAGCTTGGGCTGTAAGCCAGGAGTGGCACATACTCACGGGTGTGGTCTGTTCCTGCATAGGTCGGGTCGTTGCCGTGGTCAGCCGTGATAAGGAGCAAGTCCTTGTCACCCATGGCATCAAAAATCTCTGGCAGACGGGCATCAAACTCTTCCAAGCAGTCACGGTAGCCATCTGGGTTGCGGCGGTGGCCGTAAACGGCGTCAAAGTCCACCAAGTTAGTGAAGGACAGCCCTTTGACAAACTCTGGTTTTTTCAGGGTTTCTAGCAAGACATCCACCCCGTGCATGTTGTCCTTGGTGTGACCTTGGTCCTTGTTAATGCCTGCACCGTTGAAGATGTCGTTAATCTTGCCGACAGCATAGGTGTCAATGCCAGCCTCGTTGAGCTTGTCGAGGACGGTTGGCTCAAACGGTGAGGTCGCATAGTCGTGACGGTTGCTGGTGCGGCTAAAGTTGCCTGGCTCACCCACATAAGGGCGGGCAATGATCCGACCAAGCAGGGCTGGACGCTCCAGAGTAATGGAACGAGCATACTCACAAATCTTATAAAGTTCTTCCAGAGGAATGATGTCCTCGTGGGCAGCGATTTGCAGCACTGGATCAGCTGAAGTATAGACAATCAGCTCGCCCGTCTCCATCTGTCGAGGACCAAAATCATCAATAACCGCTGTGCCAGAATAAGGCTTGTTGGCTTCACGGATGATTTTACGGCCTGAGAACTCTTCAATCTTGGTCAAGATTTCCTCTGGGAAACCATCCCAGAAGGTATCAAAGGGCTCAGTGATGTTAAGGCCCATGATTTCCCAGTGGCCTGTCATGGTGTCTTTTCCAAGAGAGACTTCTTCCAGTTTGGTCACATAACCGGTTGTATTTTCCTCTCTCTCAATGCCTTTAAGTGGTGTCTCACGAGGAATATTGCCCAAGCCAAGCTTGGTCATGTTTGGCAGTTTTAGACCTGATACTTCTGCGATGTGGCCCAGGGTATCTGACTTACTATCGTCTTCTCCTGCATTGTAAAAATTGACAGCGTCTGGCTGGGCTCCAATCCCCACTGAATCCATAACGATGACGTGAATCCGATCAAATGTTGACATTATTTCTCCTAATCTAGGGTGGTTACGGTTGACACCCAAAACCTATAATTTTTTAAGAAATTTAAACTTCCAAAGTACGAACACCCTCTAGTCCGCCGACAATAACCTTGTTAACCATCCCGTTGAATAGACCGTGTTCAACGACACCAACGGTCGCATCTAATTCCTGAGCCAAAGCTTTGGGATTATCAATCTTCTTTAAATCCAGATCAATAATAAAATTGCCCATGTCAGTGATGTAACGGCTATTATCCTTCATACGAAAAGACGGGCTATAGCCTTTGTTTTCAAAATGGAGGAAGAGATTTTCAGCCCCGTACTGGACGACTTCAACAGGGAGTTTAAAAGCACCCAACTGGTCAACCAACTTGCTCTCATCCACAATCCAAATATATTTTTGGGTATAAGTAGCTACGACCTTTTCCATGAGAAGGGCGCCACCTCCACCTTTGATACCATTAAAATAAGGATCCACCTCATCTGCTCCATCAACGGTCAGATCAACGGCCTCTATTTCTCCGATATTCTTAAGCGGTATACCTAGACGTTTTGCATGATCACTAGTCACGCTGGATGTTGTCACTGCAGTGATTTTTAGTCCTTCATCTCTAATCCTGCGCCCCAACTCTTCGACAAAATAATAAGCTGTAGAGCCAGTTCCAAGACCAACAATCATGCCATCTTGGACATATTTAGCTGCTTCAATGCCGACTAATTCTTTAAAAGCTGTCATTTTAACCTCCATCTTTGATATATTTATCATTATATCATTTTTTCCGAACTTTTGACAGCGCTAACTATTGGCGGAATAACTCGGATATTCAGGCTCCCCGGGATCAGCAACATCTACTCTACTTTACCGTACTCGTCCAAAACATTCAAGAGCACAAGGCAATGTTCTGTGACACATTACCTTCATGGATCAAAATAAAAAACGAGCGAATGATGATTAGTTCAACGCTACTAATGATCATTCGTCCGTTTCGTCAAGGTATTTTATCATCTATTCTAATGGTTTAATCGCTTCATCTTCTTAGATGTTAGTGGGATGACTTTTTCAAAGCCAGACCAATTAAAGCTAGGCAGGAGAGTAAAATACCTGTGATAAGAGCTGGGATTCCTCTGACATCTCCTGTCTTAGGCAAGTTTTTAGCACTTGAAGCTGCAGTCATTGTTTGAGCAGACTTCGAATGTTGCTTTTGATTGACTAACTGATTGTCAGGTTCCTTAGATTGTGTTGGCTTCGTTGTTTCTTTGGGCTTCTTGGTCTGATCAGAGCCATTCTGTTTTGATTTCTTTTCTTCTTGATTTTTAGAAGTATCCATAGGAGTTTTTGACTTATCTGTCTTTTTAGGACTTGGTTCACCATCTTGTTTTTTGACTGACGGCTTCACGATTTGATCCCTCGACAGAGCAACAGAGATTTCTTGCCCTGGAAATGCATTAGCTAACGATTTGCCATTGACCAAAATATCATAGAACATGCCATCAATTAAATGGCTATCAAAGGCGACTCGACCATCTTTGTCAGTTTTTGCTTCAGCAATCAAGCGCCCGTTTTTATCTTTGAGAGTAACTGTCTGATCAGCCAACCCTACTGCTTCTTCATCACGCACCTGAACAGTCAAGACTTGCTTGCTGTCGACTGGCTTACTTGTTCCTACTCCATCAACGATGAAAGCTCCGAAGCGTTCATCGCCATCTTGACCAGTTCGAACGGTATGCCCTTGAGACTTCCCGTCCACCAGCACGCTTAGACTTCTGAGCAAAGGCAAACCGGTTAAAACAGCGCGACCATTCTCATCTGTTTTGGCTGTAGCGACCTCATTGCCTTCGCCAGTCGTAATATCAATCAATTTCACAACACGGTTAGGCAGGGCGTTACCTGATTGGTCAACAACAGTCGCTACAAAGGTGAATTGACCAGATACAGGTGATGCATCATGCTCATGTTCATGATGGTGATGACCATCGTTAAAAGGCTTGGTCACATCAATATCTGCCACTAAAATAACATGGTGATGATCATCATGTGGGTACATCAAAGCCTTGCCTTTAGGTGTATCCAGTACCGTAACCTTATCCAAGTCAACTCCTGCGCCTTTAGCCACATAAGCGCGTTTAGCTTCTAATTCATCAACTGGTGTAGGCGCTACAGTAGTCGGCTTAACAATCTCACTACTTTCTAAAAAAGCGACACCATCTTGTCCAGGTCGAAGTTTAGTTTTCGCTTTGCCATTAACGAAAATATCATAGAAGGTTCCGTCAATCAGGTTGTCAGCAAACGTCACCTGACCATTTGCTTGTGTTACCGCATGTCCTACAACTTGCCCGGTAGGATCTTTTACCTCAACGGTTTGCCCAGCTAAACCTTCTGCTTCCTCATCTACTACCTTTATCATCATTTTTTGTGTACTGTAGTTTGGAGTGTCTATACCATCCTCAGGTAACGTAAAACGAGCCACCATCGCTTCACCAGCTACCCCACTTCTAATAGTGTAACCTTTGTCTACGCCATTCACACTAACGCTGTAGTTAATATTGAGAGGTAGACTAGAAAATACGGCCATGCCTTTATCATCTGTTTGTGCTGAGAGGCTTTGCCCATTTCCAGTAGTTGGGGTCAGACTGACTGTCTTGTTAGCCAAAGTCTTACCATTTTCACCTAAAACGATAGCTGTAAAGCTGAAATTTCCCTGCTCAGCAGTAACTGCTGTATGTGTGTGGGCAAAAACCGTAGGCTCTGTTTCAGCTCCCACTAAAGTCACTGTTGCTAAGGCTGCAACTGTCAATAATCTAATTCTGTTAGAGGTTGTCATTCTAAAAAATCCTTTCTGAATTTAGTTAACTAGTTAAATTATTTTACCATCATTTGGTTAACCGGTCAATTATTTTTTGAAAAAATTTTAAAAAACTCTAGAATAAAGGAAAAAATTATATGATCATTTGGACACAAAAAAAGAGGACCGAACTCCAGCAAACGAAAGAGTCTTGGTTTTACTTTCGTTTTTCAGAGTTCAGTCCTGAGAGTGAAATGGCCTGGCAACAAGCTTTCTCTATTGAAACTAACGTTTTATTGGCTAGGCTCCAACATTGACCTAATCAACTTGTGCGAGGTGGGAGTGAAACTGTCCAGCGGACAGTTTTAGGTCTGAACCTTGAAATAAGCTAACGAAGGCGAACTCTTTTTCCATTGCCGGAGTTCTTTCCCGCTCCTTTTAACCCGAAGCTTAAAAATTAGGAAAGTGAGGAAAATCGAATTCTCACAAATAACCGATTTCTGTCTCGCTCTCCTTCTTGCTCACTCTTGTAACAGCAACTAATTGACAGACATTTTGGGGATCCGCTGGCAATGCCGCTTCAGCTGAGATCTTGAAATGCGAAAGCGAGAGATCTTTTCACTGCTCAAAGCTTTTTAATTTCCTGACCAACCAGCTATAATCTTCAAAAGCAGATCACTAGGCAATAACCCTAGTCACTGACTAGTCTAACTCCCTCAGCATCTACTTCCTCTAGGAGCTCTGCTATGCTTTTCATAAAAATAGGGTGCTGAAAGCTTGGTGCAATATCAGCCAAAGGGACCAGGACAAAGGCACGCTCCTGCATCAAGGGGTGCGGAATGGTCAGATGTGGCTCTCGAATCACTTCATGACCATAGAGCAGAATATCAATGTCCACCGTACGCGGCCCCCAGTGCTCATGGCGTTCTCGCCCCAACGATAACTCCAAAGCCTGGGTATGACGAAGCAAGTCCTGTGGCGAGAGCCCTGTGTCAACACTGAGGCAAAGGTTGAGAAAATCAGCCTGATCCGTCTTGCCCCACGCGCTGGTCTCGTATAAGGGAGAAACAGCCAGCAAGTGGGTAGCTGGCAGATCTTTCAATCCTTGAACCGCCTGTTCTAAATAATTGGCCCGATTCCCCATGTTACTACCCAAACTTAAAAATACCTGACTCATCTACGACGCTCCAAAGTGATTCCGACATGAGCATAGTGGCCAGCAATCGGCGGGTTTTCCTTTTTGATGGTTAAACGGATCCCTAAAACAGCTGGATACTGGTCGAAAATATCCAGGCAGATAGCACCAGCCAAGCGCTCAATGAGCTGGAATTTTTCCGTCTCCACCCGATTTTTAATCGTCTCAAAAACCATTCCGTAATGAACGGTATCAGACAATTGGTCCGACAGACTCGCTGCCTGCAAATCAACCTCTAGCTCGCAATCCACCACGAAAATCTGTCCCAGCACCTGTTCCTCAGCAAGGGCACCATGATAGCCATAAAAGCGACAATCTTTCAAAAAAATCTTATCCATCTTCACCTCAACTGTTCTAAAACCCTAATCACGTCACGGTTAGCTGCGACATGATGAACCCTGACCATCTGGCAGCCCTTAGCAAGAGCATGGGCTGATAAAGCTGCCGTTGCCTGATCGCGTTCCAAGGGACTTGTTCCCCCACCTAACAGGTGGTCAACCACCCGCTTTCTAGAAATGCCAAATAAAACAGGATAGCCCAACTGGCAAACCTGATCCAACCGCTTCAGCAGATCGATGTTGTGCTGAGGATTCTTGGCAAAACCAAAGCCTGGATCCAACCAGATTTTATCCGGCTTGACGCCCGCATCTAAGGCTGCCTGAGCACGCTCTGCTAGAAAATTACAAACTTCTGCTGTAACATCGTCATAGGTTTCCTCTGTTTGGTTGTGCATAAGAATTATAGGGACATCGTATGCTGCTGCCAAAGCCAACATCTGGCCATCGTAAAGCCCTGCCCAAACATCGTTGATAATGTCTGCTCCTGCTTCTAAGGCAGCCCTCACCGTTTCTGTCTTGTAGCTATCGATTGACACCAGACAGTCAAACCGTTCCTTAATCGCCCTGATAACTGGCACAACACGGGCAATCTCCTCCTCGACTGAGACAAAGGCTGCTCCAGGTCTTGTGGACTCCCCTCCGACATCAATGACATTGGCCCCGTCTGCCAGCATTTGTTCGACCTGAGTCAAGGCCTTATCAAGATTGACATAGTTTCCACCGTCTGAGAAAGAATCTGGCGTCACGTTAAGAATCCCCATAATACTCACTCGATTTGCGAGTTCTTGGATTGGAATGCTCATACTACCCCCTTTGAATCATGTCTAGGATTTCGCGTCTTTGATTTATATTTTCCTTAAAAATCCCTTTGGCTACCGTTGTGACGGTCTTGGCACCAGGCTTTTTGATGCCACGCATGGTCATGCACATATGCTCCGCTTCGACCATGACAAAGACACCTTCTGGAGACAAGGCTTCTTCCAAGGCTGTCGCGACTTGTGCTGTCAAACGTTCCTGCAACTGAGGACGTTTGCTAGCCACTTCAACAGCTCTGGCTAATTTGCTGAGACCTGTCACCCTGCCACCGCTTGGCAGATAGGCGACATGGGCTACTCCATAAAAGGGGACCAGATGGTGTTCACACATAGAGTAAAAGGGAATATCCTTGACCAGAACGACCTCTTCATGCCCTTCTGAGAAAACAGCGGTAAATTCATCCTTGGGATCCTTATCCAGACCAGTCCACATCTCTTGGTACATCTTGGCAACCCGTTTGGGCGTATCAAGGAGTCCTTCACGCTCAGGATTTTCTCCCAAAGCTTCTAAAAGCTGGCGAACTGCTGCTTCGACTTGTTCTGTCTGTGTCATATTTTCCTCATTTTCATTTGATATTGGTTTTCTAAGAAATTTCTACGGACCTGTGAGATAAAGTATAAGGATCCTGTCACCACATAAAAGCTACCAGATGACGCAGGCTCCATCTGCGCCAGCCATTGCCTAAAATCACCTACTCTTGGCAGCTGCGACGGATAATCTGACAGAGCAAGCGCTGTCGGATAATCAAAAGTCGTTACCGTTACTTTCCCAACGGCTTGTAGCTGGTCTAACATAGACTCAATCGGTTTTCCAGCAATGGCAGCCACCAAAATAGAAATCTGCTTATCGCCATAGTGGTCTCTGAGTAAGTCACAAAGCGCTTTGACAGACTCATTATTGTGGGCTCCATCTAACATCAGATTGTCCGTTATACGTTCGGTTCGCCCGACCCAGGAACTTGTTGCCAAACCTGTCTTGATCGTTTCCGTTGTGAGTTTTGAAAAATTCTTCATCAGTAAGAAACAGGCTTTAATCGCGAGGCTGGCATTGACGATTTGATGGCGTCCAGGAAGACCAGGAACAATTCCTGACAAATGATTGCCTTCCTTATCTTTGTAATCCCCGGCCTCAAGAGAAAAATCTACACCTTCCTGATAAAGGGGGGCTCCAACAGACTGACAAACCTCTTCAAAAACAGCCGTCACATCCTGACGATCACTGGCAAACAAAAAGGGAACAGCCGATTTGATGACTCCTGCTTTTTCACGAGCGATTGCCGCATGCGTATCGCCAAGAATGGCCTGATGATCCAGGCCGATAGATGGGCAAATGCTCAAAATTGGCCTGAAAACATTGGTCGAATCCAGACGTCCACCGAGACCTGCTTCTACTAGTACCACATCAACTGGTTCAACCTCTGCAAAATAGAGGAACATCATGACTGTGATCACTTCAAACTCTGTCGCAGGTTCAAGGCCAGTCGCTTCAGGCAAAGCCTCTACGATCGAATAGACACGATTGACCAAGCCCACCAGAGCCGACTGATCAATCATCTGGCCGTCAACGGATATTCTCTCCCTAAAATCGACGATGTAAGGGGAGGTAAAAGAGCCGACCTTGTAGCCACTCGCCGTTAAGATATGCTGGAGGTTTGCCACTGTAGACCCTTTGCCATTAGTGCCCACAATATGGACACCCTTGATTTTATTTTGAGGATTGTCCAATTGTTCCAGGAGCCACTCGACTCGTCTGAGCCCTGGCTTGATGCCAAACTTTAATTTTCCGTGAATCCATGCTAAACACTCTTCGTAGCTAGCAGGTTTATTGAGCTGACTCTGCCCCATCAATCTCTCCTTATCTTATCCAAACTCTTCCCCCGTGCCAGCTCGTCAATGATCTTATCCAGATAGCGTATTTTCTGCATCAAGGGGTCTTGGATTTCTTCGATGCGCACGCCACAAATGGTTCCCTTAATCAGTTCTGCACTGGGATTGAAGGCTGGCGCTTGTTGGAAAAAATCAGCCATGCTAAGTTTTTCTTCCAAGACCTTTTCTAAACCTGCTTCATCATAGCCAGTCAACCAAAAAATTAAGGCATCTACTTCTTCCTTAGATCGACCCTTGCGCTCAACTTTTTTGAGATACAAGGGATAGACACTTGCAAATGACATCTTAAAAATCTTCATAGGGCTATTATACCATAGAGTCAAACAAGACTCTCACTCCAAGCAAGCTTTATGCTTACTTTTTCAGTCGAAACACTTGCCAGTCTTTCACCGCTTTTCTTGCTTCTAAATCGCTTTTACGCTACAATAGGCTTATGATTACCAAAGAATTTGATACCATTACTGCTATTGCAACCCCTTTGGGAGAAGGGGCTATCGGCATTGTCCGTTTATCTGGAACGGAGGCTCTGGCCATTGCCAACCGTGTCTTCAAGGGAAAAGATTTAGAAAAAGTTACCAGCCACACCCTGACCTATGGCCATATCATGGACCCGCAAACCCAAAAAATCCTCGATGAGGTCATGGTCTCTGTCATGTTGGCTCCTAGGACTTTTACTCGGGAGACAGTCGTTGAAATCAATACCCACGGCGGGATTGCTGTGACCAATGAAATCCTGCAACTCCTTCTTCGTCAAGGTGCCCGTATGGCAGAGCCTGGAGAATTCACAAAGCGCGCCTTTCTCAATGGTCGTGTTGACCTGACCCAGGCTGAAGCTGTCATGGACATCATCCGAGCCAAGACCGATAAGGCCATGAATATCGCCATTAAACAACTGGATGGTTCCCTCAAGTCCCTCATCACCAATACACGTCAGGAAATCCTAAATACCTTGGCCCAGGTCGAAGTCAATATCGACTATCCCGAATATGACGATGTCGAAGAGATGACCACCCAATTGTTACGAGAAAAGACGCAAGATTTTGCCAGTCTCTTGTCCAACCTTTTGAGAACAGCTAAACGTGGCAAAATTCTCCGTGAAGGGCTTTCCACGGCTATTATTGGTCGTCCAAATGTCGGTAAATCAAGCCTACTCAACAATCTTCTCAGAGAAGACAAGGCCATCGTGACGGATATTGCAGGGACAACCAGAGATGTCATTGAGGAGTATGTCAATATCAAGGGGGTCCCCCTCAAGCTGATCGATACCGCTGGTATCCGAGAAACGGATGATATCGTTGAAAAAATCGGTGTGGAGCGCTCTAAAAAAGCCCTTGAAGAAGCAGATTTAGTCCTTTTGGTTCTCAACAGCTCTGAAAAGCTGACCGACCAAGATCGTCAACTTCTAAAAATCAGCCAAGACAGCAACCGCATCATTCTCCTCAACAAGACTGATCTTCCACAGGCCATTGAAATTCAAGAACTGCCAGAGGATGTTATCCCTATCTCAGTGCTTAAAAACCAAAATATCGATCAAATCGAAGACCGCATTAACCAACTCTTCTTTGACAATGCGGGTCTGGTTGAACAAGATGCCACCTACCTGTCCAACAGCCGACATATCTCCTTGATTGAAAAAGCCCTCGAAGCCCTCGAAGCGGTCAATACAGGGCTTGCTCTTGGCATGCCGGTCGATCTCCTTCAGGTGGATATGACCCGGTGCTGGGAAATCCTCGGTGAAATCACTGGCGAATCTGCACCAGATGAACTCATCACCCAGCTCTTTAGCCAATTTTGCTTGGGGAAATAGAAAAAACAGTTATCTCACAAAACTAAAAACCACCTGCTTCTTTTCATCCAATAAGATCAGGTGGTTTTATTATATCAATCAAAATTTCCCATTTTTTATATTCTTTCAAAATCAAAATTAGATTGAATGAGTAATAGATGGGTCTGACCGTTACTTACCTTGTGTATCAGCAGTATGTTTTCAGCTCACTATGACAGGTGAAAAGACAGTTTTTGCATATTTATTTAAGCCAAAGTCAGGTATCAGCTTAATTCATCTAATTTTGATTTTAATTCAGTATTACTGACACGGCATTCCATAAATGAATCGAGCCACTACTACTTACAAACTATTGGGAATAATAATATCCCTTAAAAGCTTCTCTTCTTCCTTAATCCTGATGAACAAAACAATCGCATATAAAGGTAAAATAAGGATACAAGTCCATCTGGCATGGCATAATAGTCCCAAGCCAATCAATTCTGGGACAATATTCAAAAAATAATTAGGATGTTTGACTACTCTGAATAACCAGTGATCGACAAATCGATGATTTTTTAGAAGCATCAATTTGACTGTCCAGATATCCCCTAATAATTGCGTTACAAGATAGAGCATAAGCATAGAGAAAATGAGGAGAGCAAGCCCTAACACTCCTAGAGAATCCAAATGAACACGATAAATAATCGATTCAATCAGACATAGCACATAAAATAAGATATGCAATACAGTCAGACGCTTTGTATTTTCAACACCATATTCACACCCACCGTCAGCCAAGATGGCTCGTTCATTGCGGATAGATTTTTTGAGAAATACTAACCTAACTAGAAAAACAATCAAAAGAATTGAAACAACCATATAAACTCCTTTTTAGTTACTACTGACAGTTTACCAAAAAGGCCTACGGGCTATATGAGCATCAACTAGATTTTATCTATTTTTTCCTTCGGCTAATCAAATGATTCACGCAAACCACTAGTAACGACTAGCTTGCCATCCACTGTGACGAGAATCCCTTCGATATGAGGGGCCTGTTCGATTTGTTGGAAGGCCTCTAAGCAGGATTTGCCAAAAAGTTTGGTTGTCCAAACCTCACAGTCCAAGGACGAGTCCGCCACAATGGTCAGACTAGCCATGTCAGAAGCAATCGGATAACCCGTCCGCTTATCAAAAATATGGTGGTAGCTCTTGCCATCAATCTCTAGTTTTCGCTCATAAATTCCTGACGTCACCACCGATTGTTCTGAGATAGTCAGAATCCCCAAATGATTACCACGGGGACTCTTTGGATCCTGAACCCCGATATACCAGAGACCGTTGTCTCGCTTAGGGTTTTGGCCTGTCACGAGAACATTGCCACCTAGGTTAATCATGGCAGAGCAGGCACCTTTTTCTACCAATTCAGCTAGAATCAAGTCTGCAAAATACCCCTTGGCCAAGGCTCCCAAATCAATTTTCATCCCAGCCTTGGCTAAAAAAACAGTCTGCTCAGCATCGTTCAAGACGATTCCTTCTGGATCTGTCAAGGCCAGCGCCCTTGCAATAGCATCTGCCTCTGGAATATTGGCATCCGAAAAGCCAATCCGCCAGGTCTGCACAACAGGTCCCAAGGCTATATTGAGATTGGAATCAGGCAAGAGACTCTCTTCCTTGCCTCTCTTAATCAAGTCGTAAAGGAGTTTTGGCACAGCAACAGCTCTTTCTCCAGCC
Source organism: Streptococcus rupicaprae (assembly GCF_040545225.1). Taxonomy (NCBI): domain Bacteria; kingdom Bacillati; phylum Bacillota; class Bacilli; order Lactobacillales; family Streptococcaceae; genus Streptococcus; species Streptococcus rupicaprae. Next base: position 18,046 of record NZ_JBEPLO010000003.1, read on the forward strand.
GCCTGATTGACCATCCCTAAGTCAGAATCCGATCGATTGGCACTGAACATGAGCTCAAATGCTTCCAACCTCTCCTGAGCAAGATCAAGCAAACTTTCTGCCCCTTCAGCTTCAATCAGCAAATCAATGACAGTGCCCATCATTTTCCATCGTCTACTCGCCTGCATATGGATTTCCTCCTTCACTACTCCTTATTCTACACTAGAAAACTAAAAAAAGAAAGAAGCGAAGACCGTTTGACAAGATCTTCATCCTCTTTCATTCAGGCAATTATCCTTCGGTATGATTGGTCTTGGTCTGGTTGAGCCAAGCATAGGCCAGACCGATAAAGACTCCTCCGCCAATCCAGTTACCAAAGAAGACAACAATCCATTGGCGCATGACATTGATAAAATTAAAAGCTTCAACATTGCTGCGGATATGGTTAAAAGCAAGGAGCATAAAGGAAGCAAAGTTTGCCACCAAGTGCTCATTGATGAGGAAGACAAACATGAAAATAGCAGAGACAGCGATAAAGAACTTAGCTGATTCCTCTTTCAAGACCATGTAACCCATGATGGCCATGTTGACAAACATGTTGGCTGTAATGCCTTCGATAAAGTTTGCCCAGTCAGATTTTCCAAGTTTGATATTGACTGCTGTTACGACAAAACTTTTCTCATTAAGGTTCATAAAGGAGAAGGATTGGTTAAAAAGGTAAGCCAAGATAATAGCACCAACCAGGTTAAAGAAGGTACAGTAAAGCAAGATTTTCGTCGTCTTTGCCCAACTAATTTTCTTATAGTACGAACCAGCTGTCAGATACATCATATTAGACGTTGCCAATTCGCCATTAAAAATGAGCACAAAGCAAAGTCCGATAGAAAAGATAAAGGTAAAGACAAAACGGGCAAGGGACGGAAACTGACTTGCAATGACATCAGCTCCAATAATGCCGACAGCTGTCGACATGGTTAGGTAGGCACCAGCTAACATGGAACGCAGGGCATAACGCCCTAAACTCTCTTCAAACAAAGCTACCTTTTTACTGCAGGCAGCAGCTACTTTTTCTTCAAAAAATGACATCTATAATCTCCACAAAATGTTTCTATTCAACAAAGAAAGAGGCGGGTGAAGCCCACCTCTTAAATCTTTTTATACTTAACTCTCTGATGCACCTGAAATGGCATCTGTAACAGCAGCATCATTGGCTTCTTCTGAGGCACCTGAAGTCGCGTCTGCTCCGTGTGGTGCAGGTTTTCCACCAGGGATAACTGGTGCTGCTGAGCCACCAATCAAACGCTGACCAGTAGCTTCAAGATACCAATCCAACCACAGTTTGAAATTGAAGATAATTTCGTTGATACCTGCGTAGGAACCATCTGGATAGTACATAGCCTGATAGTTATGCGTGTTGATGATTTCTGGCGGTGTACCAGGTACGATGGTCCGAACGTACTCTTGGTTACCGTTACGAAGCGTTCCGATAACCCACTCCACGTTTTTCATACGGGCTGGTGGAAGGGAGCCATGAATGGTTCTCATACGGCTACCGACTTGTTCTTTTACCCGTTTACCAAGCATGGTTGAGGCTTCTTGGTGCTTGTTATTGTAGTAGAGGAACTGGTTATTATCATCAGCGTAGGTCAATTCAAACGGCATAGCGTTGAGGAACATGTCCAATTGATCTACCGTCAAGAGACCGTTGCTCAATTTGACATAGGTATTGCCTTCGACAGCATTGACTTGTGCAGCTGCCTTATCCAACCACTCTGGATCATCTGGGTCAATGCCTAGAATGGTTGTCGCGATTGGACGGCCACAGTCCAAATCTTCTGGCTCAATCGGCTTTGGTTTCTTCAATTGGGATACCACATCAACATATTTAACAAAGTTGTCAAAGCAGGTTTCAAGGAATTGAACTGTGGCAGGATTCGTGATATCGCCATTATCATCGAAGGCTTCTTTGGCCTTGCCAAGGAGAAATTCATTCCCTGGAAGGGTGTAAGCATTGACACCTGGAGCCTCTAAAATTTTACGTAAATGGACCTGGGCACGAGAAGTTCCTTGATCGTAATAAGATGCACCGACGATCATTACAGGTTTATTTTCGAGCGGATGGAGCTTGTAAGACAACCACTCCAGGGTGCTCTTGAGAGCAGGTGTAATGGTATGATTGTGCTCTGGTGTCGCAATGATGACACCATCTGCACGAGTGATTTTATTGTAAAGGTAACGCAGGGCAAAACAATCAGACTGATCCTCATCCTGATTGAACATCGGCACATCTTTGATCTCTAGGAGTTCAATTTCACACTTCACCTTAAAATATCTCTGCATAAATTGCAAGAGCATGCGGTTATAGGATTGCTCAGCATTTGAGCCAACGATTCCAACAAATTTCATCTCATCTCTCCTTAATCTAGGGTTTCCCAATCAAAATTTTCTGCTTCTTTTCTCAAAAGTGCTCTAGCATTGGATAATTTCTGAGTCATCTTGACAAATAGTCTAAAGTCATCAAAAATAGCGTCTAATTTCTGGCTGGTTTCGATATCATTGAGGCGACCGTCCTTAGCAAAGGCTTGCAAGGAATGCGACAAGAGAAACTCATCTGGTAAAACCGTTGCCTTGAGCTCAGGGGCGTTAAGGATTTGACGCAACTGCAACTGAGCACGTGAAGAACCTAGAGTCCCATAAGAAGCACCAGTAATCATCACTGGTTTGTTAAGCAAGGGGTAAACACCGTAAGAGAGCCAAGCCAAAGCATTCATCAGGACAGCAGGGATAGAATGGTCATATTCTGGTGTCCCAATGATAACCCCTTCGGCTTCGTCAATCTTGGCTACAAGTTCCTGAACAATGTCTGGTAATTCGCGGCTAGCAGGCTTGTCAAAAATCGGCAGGTCTTTAATTTCGACCAACTCGATTTCTGCCTTATCGGCCAAGTGCGCTTGCATATATTGTAACAACTGACGATTGGTTGACTTAGCTGAGTTAGTCCCGACAATTCCAATGAGTTTCATAGGCTTTCCCCTTAATGTTTTAGTTATCTTTACAAACTTATTATACTGCCATTCTCCTAAAATGTCAAACTAAAATCAGTGTTTTTGGAAAATGTCAAATGATATGCTTGGGTTATTTTTCACATTCTTTCTGAAAAACCTTGATAGTACCCAATCGCCATTAGTGAAACTTTGGACATCTTGGCAAGAAAAGAATTATCTGCTACAATTAACTTATCAGATTATCTAAAGGAACTTCTATGAAAAAACTTATTCTTCTTATTTGCGGTACCATCAGCCTCATCATCGGTCTATTAGGTATTCTATTACCTGTTGTCCCGACAACCCCACTTCTCCTATTAGCTGGTACCTGTTACGCCAAAAGCTCTGAGCGCTTTGAAAAATGGCTGAAACAGACCAAGGTTTACCAATTCTATGTTGCTGATTACGCTGAAACAAAATCGATTAGCAAGAAACGCAAAAAGCAGATTATTGTGCAAATTTACCTGCTAATGGCACTTTCGATTTACCTGGCCCCTCTTCTTCCTGTCAAGTTCGCCCTAGCAGCCTTGACCGTCTTTATAACCTATTACCTCTTTAAGGTGATACCTGATAAATAAAAACAAGGCAAAACCAAACTCTTTGAGCTTCTGGTCTTGCCTTATTTTTTATTTTGGAAGAGGAAGTGATTCTCAGAAATATCTGTCACAGCTCTCCCATCTGCATGCGATAATAGAAGCCTTTTTGGGCCATCAAGCTGGTATGGGTTCCCCACTCGATGATTTGACCAGCGACCATGACAAGAATCATGTCAGCTTTTTCAATGGTAGACAAACGATGAGCGATGATAAAGCTGGTTCTTCCTTCCATGAGCCGATCAAAGGCTTCCTGAACCAAACGTTCGGTCCTTGTGTCTATTGACGAAGTCGCTTCATCCAGGATTAAAATCCTAGGAGCCTTCAAGAAGACCCGGGCGATGGCTAAGAGCTGGGCTTGCCCTTGGGAAAGGCTACTGCCACCGTCTACCAGATAGGTATCATAGCCCTGTGGAAGCTGCTGAATAAAGAAGTCCGCATTGGCCTCTCGCGCTGCTTGCTCAACTGCCTCACGAGTCGCCAGCGGGTTACCATAGGCAATATTGTCATGGACGGTCGCTGCTTTTAGCCAAGTGTCTTGCAGGACCATGCCAATCTGATCTCTGAAACTTTCCTTGCTGTAATTGTTGATAGGTGTGCCATCCAAGGTAATCTGCCCACTATTAAGCTCGTAAAAGCGCATCAGAAGGTTGATCAGCGTTGATTTGCCAGCCCCTGTTGGACCGACGATAGCGACTTTGCTTCCAGCTGGAATCTCCAGACTAATGTCCTTTAATAGGATTCGATCTGGCTCATAACCAAAGGTCACTCGGTCAAAGGAAATCTGACCTGCCAAATCATCTGTGCCTAAGACCTCCTGCCCTTGGTCAACTGCCCTAGGACTATCGATAATCTCAAATAGCCGTTCTGCACAGGCTAAGGCGCTCTGCCATTCGGCAAAGACCGATGAAATGTCATTAAAGGGTTTGCTGTATTGGTTGGCGTAGTTGAGAAAGGTCGTCAACTGGCCGACAGTAAACTGCCCCTTCATAATCCTGAGAGCTCCTACTGCCGCTAAAAGAGCATAGATCAAGGCGTTGATACAGCGGGTTGCAGGGTTCACAGTCGAGGCATAGAAAATGGCCTCTTGACTGTTCTTGCTATAGGTCTGGTTGAGCGCTTTAAAGGTTTCTAGCTGTTGCTTCTGGGCACTCAAGGTCTGAATAAGACTGTGCTGTGCAATGCTTTCCTCCAAGACTTGCATCAATTCCCCACGTGATTTCGTCTGAGCCTGATAAAGCCTATAACTCCGCTGAGCAATAAATTTAGCAATGATCAAGGACACAGGCGTCAGTACGATGACTAAGAGGACCATAAAAAGATCCAACCTTGCCATGCTAATAACTGTCAACAAGATGGTCAGCACACCGACAAAGAGTTGGTTGAAGACCATTAAAAGGCCGTTGGTCAACTGTTCACTGTCTGAAGTCACTCGGCTGACCAGGTCACCGACAGATTGCCTGTCCAAGTAAGAAAAGGGAAGCTGGTGCAGGTGAGTGAGCACCTTTTGCCTCAAATCAGCGATAGCCCCATAGACCAGGCGATTATAGGCTAGAGGAAGCAACCACTGAAGTAGGGTATTCCCCAAAATAACCAGGGCCATCTGAGCAAGCAAGCCAACAATCACGCTCAATGCATTAGGGAGAAGAACACTGTCCAGGAGACGGCCGATCAAAACTGGCAGATAGACTGTCAAACCGACCTGAACTAGGGTACCTATGAGGACCAGGCCTAGGACAAGTTTCTTTTTGGTCAGCAGGCTCAGAAGACGGGACAAAATAGAGGAGTTTTGTTGAAATCTCATCACAGGCCACCTCCTTCCTCAGCGTGCTGGGACAGATGAATGCTACGGTAAATAGCACATTCTTGCATCAGGTGCTCATGATTGCCCAAACCGACTTGCTTGCCTTTTTCTAAGACCAAGATAGTATCCGCTGCCTGAAGACTTCTCGTACGTTGCGATACTATGATCAGGGTTTGTGAACCTGCTCGCTCCGTCAAGGCGGCCAATAATCTCGCCTCCGTCAAGTAGTCCAAGGCCGACGTGGCATCATCCAAAATCAAATATGGCGTTCGTCTCAACAAGCCCCTAGCGATTGTTAAGCGTTGGCGCTGACCACCTGAAAAATTCCGCCCAAAAGCTGAAACCTTGGCGTCTAGACCGCCCTCTTTTTCACGGATAAAATCACTAGCCTGAGCTGTTTCTAAAGCTTGCCACAAGTCGCTTTCTTGGTAGTCCTCTGGTGACAAGCCCATCAAAAGGTTTTCACGGATGGTCCCTTTAAATAATTGAGCTTTTTGAGGAACCACAGCTACCCAATTACGCCAAGTCTGTAAATCTGGAACAGGCTGCCCCTTATAAGTCAGACTGAATTTTCCCTGACTAGGACTTCTTAAACCAGACAACAGCTGCACAAGCGTCGTCTTACCTGATCCTGTCCCACCGATAATCCCTAAAAATCCCCCTTGTTCTAAATCAATGGAGATACCTTCAAGGGCTGGTGCTGATGCTCCTGGATAGGTGAAACTAAGGCCCTTGACTGTCACAGCCTGCTTATCAGGGAGGCTTCCCAAGCCTAAAGGCGCTTCTAACTCCTCCTCATCAGCCTCAAAAACAGCCTGCACCCGTTTGGCGGAGATGTAGGATTGGTTAAGATTGGTCACTAGGGTTGCTGCCTTTAGCAGCTCTGTCAAGATTTGCAGAAGGTAATTGACTAGAGCAATCAGCATCCCTTGGCTGAGTCTGTCCTGGTTGACCAGATGACTACCCTGCCACATAAGGCCCAAAAGGCTGAGATTGACAACCAGGTAGGTCAGGGGAGCTAAGGCTGCTGACCATGCTCCCAAGGTTAATTGACGATTGGTATAAAGCTGATTTTCATTGATAAAACCTGCTTCCTCCATCTGTCTTTGCCCGAAAGCACGCACCACTCGCATCCCTGTCACTTGTTCTCTGGTCAAGGAGACTAGGCCTTCCATGGTCTTTCGAGTCCTTTGATAGAGAGGAGCTGTCACACGGCTAATGGCAAAAACCAGACCGACCAGAAGCATTACCATGCCCAAAAACCAGCCTGCCACGTGCGGACTAATGCGCACAGCCATCAGAATGGCTCCCACAACAATAATCGGAGCTCTCAGAAACAGGCGCAAGAAAAGATTGATTCCTGTCTGAATTTGGAAGGTATCTGCTGACAGACGTGTCAGGAGAGAAGCTTCTCCCAACCGATCTTTTTCTGATTGTGGCAACTGCAAGACCTTGGCAAAGAGAGCATTCGTCAAGGCATTGGTATAGCCGACAGCTGCCTTAGCCGAGACATGTTGCGCCACAATGGCTACAAGTGCCCCACAAGCGGCTAATAGAAACAGGTAAAAAACAAGAAGAACCAAACCGCCTTGATCCTTCTTGGGAATAATCTGGTCTATCAGACTGGCCATGATCAGAGGTACGGTCAACTCAAATCCTGCTTCCAGCAACTTGAAAGTTGGCCCTAAAAATGCCTCTTTCACATACCCTTTAAAATAGATTCTCAGTTCCTTCATCTACTCAGCATCCAAAGCCTGAGTCGCTGTGATGATGGTCAATTTATAAACATCGTCTGCATTACAGCCGCGAGACAGATCGTTCACTGGTCTGTTCAGGCCTTGCAGGATTGGGCCGACCGCTGAATAACCTCCCAAACGTTCAGCAATCTTGTAACCAATGTTACCAGACTGAATTTCTGGGAAGATAAAGACTGTTGCTTTACCAGCGACATTGCTGTTTGGTGCCTTAATTTCGGCAACAGCTGGATCAATGGCAGAGTCGAACTGCAACTCACCGTCCAAGGCAATATCCGGACGTAGGGTTTTGGCGATAGTCGTCGCTTCTGCTACACGATCTACGTCTGGACTGCTACCACTTCCCTTGGTTGAGAAGCTCAACATCGCGACACGTGGGTCAATGCCAAACAACTTGGCTGTATCTGCCGTCTCGATGGCGATTTCTGCCAAGGTCTGTGCATCTGGGTTGATATTGATGGCACAGTCACCAAACATCAAACGAGAGTGATCTGACTCACGCACCATCAAGAAAGCACCTGATGTCCGTGACACACCTGGTTTTGTTTTAATAATCTGAAGGGCTGGACGAACAGTATCTGCGGTAGAGTGAATGGCACCAGAAACCATCCCCTGGGCGTAGCCCATATAGACCAGCATCACGCCAAAATAGTTCACATCTTTGAGCAACTCACGCGCCTGTGCCTCATCAACCTTCCCTTGACGGCGAGCGACCAAGGCAGCGACCATTTCTTCCATATCATAATCTTTAGGGTCAATGATTTCATAACCAGATGTCACACCTTCAATTTCTAGATAGGCAGAAATCTTATTGACATTCCCTAAAATAACTGGAACAACTAATTTTTCCTTAACTAAGTTCTTAACCGCTTGAAGAATACGAGGTTCTTCCCCTTCTGGAAGGACAATTTTGACCTCTTTATTCACTAAACGGGACTTCATATTGTTAAAGATTTGCATGAGAAACTCCTTTTAATTTACTTGGAACCATTCTTCAAAGATCAAGGTCTTGGCTAGCGAGCTAAGAGTGCTCCCAGAAGCAAGTACCAATCTATGAATAATAGCCCTTAATATATCTATTATACTCCTTTTTCCTCCAAAAGTGTTAAAACAGCTCGGAAATCTTGTGGCAATGAACTGTTTAAGCTGATTTGTTTCCCTTTGAAGGGATGAAAAAAGCTTAGATGGTGGCAATGGAGGGCTTGCCGATTTATGCCATCTGCCAAACTGCCACCGTACAGATCGTCCCCTAAAAGTGGCAATCCCAAGTGGCTAAAATGAACCCGAATCTGGTGGGTGCGTCCTGTCAGCAGACGAATATCCACTAGATGAATTCCTCCTTCATAGGAAGTTAAGCGCTCATATGCAGTGTGGGCGTATTTGCCAGAAGGATGGACACAGCGCGTTATAATAGAAGCCTTATCACGCGCAATTGGTGCGATGATGTCTCCTTGATCCTCTAAGAGAGCATCTCCCTTAACCAGAGCCATATAGCGCTTTTGAATCTGTTTTTTCTGTAGTTGCTTGTCCAGACGGGCATGCGCATAACCGTGTTTGGCAAAGAGCATCAAGCCACTCGTGTCCTTGTCTAGGCGCGTGACGATGTGGACCTGCTGGTTTTCATAATGTTGCTTGACATAGTAGGCCTTGACAAAATTGGCGATGGTGTTAGAGTGTAAGACGCTTGGTATAGAGGCCACACCAGCCGGCTTATCAATGACCATAAAATGCTCATCCTCATAAACAATCTGCAGAGGTTTTTCTACCGCCTGCAGATTTTCAAAGGCTTTTTCAGCTGGGATATCGATGGTCACCCTATCCCCGATGTCGAGAAGATAGATGGCATTTTGAGGCTGATCGTTAACTAGAATATTGCCACCAGCAAACTTAATCTTGGCAAGGAGCGCCTTAGACACCTCATGTTTTTTGAGAAAGGTCTTTACCTTGACGTGCTCATCTGCAATAAATTCAAACCTCATGATTCCACATCTCCAATAAAGGCGTCCTTGACCCGCTCCCAGAAACTGGTATGCCTTGGTGTGGCTACAAAGTGAATCTTGGCCTGATCGATTTGGAAACCGACTGCTTCGATATTGTCAAAAACATAGGTTTTATTATCAACAGAAAGGCTATAGCGGTCATTGTGTTTGGGCAGGATAGCAATCTTATCCTTCTTAGGAATCACGACAGAGGACCCTAACGTCCGATAGACCCGATTGTTGAGACTAGCAATTTCTGCTAGCTGCAGGGCCTCAATAGTTGGATGCAGAACTGCACCTCCTAGGGATTTATTGTAGGCTGTTGATCCTGTCGGGGTAGAGATAGACAAGCCATCGCCTCTAAATTGTTCAAAATGGACTTGATTGATCATGACATCGGCCACCATGGTCTTGGAAAAGCGTTTCAAAGTAGCTTCATTTAGCGCCCGATAGACTAACTTATCTCCATTTTTTTGCTGCAAAATCACCCGCAAAACAGGGTATGAAACCCGTGCACCGGTGTCCATCTTGAGGTTTTCAATCAACTCCTCCACCTCATAGTCCCGATAATCCGTATAGAACCCCAAGTGGCCCGTGTGAACACCGACAAACCGAACCGTGTTCAAAAGATGCTCGTACTTGTGAAAGGCTGATAGGAGCATGCCATCGCCTCCAATCGAAATCACGATATCGGGTTGCTTGCTGGTCAGGATAAAACCAGCCTCTTTCAAGCCTGTAAATAATTGCTCATAAACGGCCTCGCTTTTAGGATTGCGACTGGCCATCATGGCAATCCGTTTTCTACCTGTATACTTCGTCTGTGTCATCACTATTTCCTACACCATCATGTAAGGTCGGATAGACAGGATCAAAGAGCAATTGTGCCTCCTGAATATCGTCCCGAATTTTTCCCATTTCCTCGTCTAGCTGATTGGCTATTCGGGCCGTTAACTCCAAGCGCTCTTTGATTTCCTGAGGAAATTCTCCCCGATACTTGTAATTCAAAGAATGCTCAATGGTCGCCCAAAAATTCATGGCCAAGGTCCGGATTTGAATCTCCGCTAAAATCGTCTTCCTCCCAGAAATGGTCTCCACAGGATACTCAACAATCACATGGTAACTCCGATAACCACTGGGCTTTTTGTAATTGATATAGTCACGTTCTTGGACAACAGTCATATCCTTGCGCTGACGGATGAGCTCAATGACCTCTTTGACGTCATCAACAAACTGCACCATGACCCGAACACCTGCGATATCTGGAACCTCTGTCTCCATGTCTTCCATGGCAATCCCACGAAGTTCCATTTTTTCTAAGATACTCTCCACCGATTTGACACGTCCTGTGACAAATTCAATCGGGGAATGTTTGTTTTGCTTACGGTATTGCTTGCGAATGCCCCGCAATTTGATTTTGAGTTCTCCAACTGCCTGAATATAAGGATCCAAAAAATCTTCCCAGTTCATGATCATTTCCAGCCTTGTCTTTTCTTGCTTTTTGAGATAAAATATCTTCAATGTGCCTATTATAACATAAAATAAAAGGAAACGGACATGAAACAAATAGAAATCGAATACAAGACCCTTCTTGACCGAACTGAGTTCGACCAACTCACAGAAACCTTCTCCCATGTGCCCGTCTTCAAGCAGACCAATTACTATTTTGATAGACCAGACCGGGCCTTGCGTCAGGCCAAGCTTTCCCTCAGGATTCGGACCCTAGTAGACCGAGCGGAATTAACCCTTAAAATTCCACAAGACATCGGCAATCTGGAGCATAATCTAGACCTCAGCCTCCAAGAAGCCAGAGCCATGATCGCCGACAATCGTCTCACAGCCAATCGCTTAACTCAACTCTTGATCGACCGTGGTTTTGACCTGTCTCAAATCGGTTGCCTGGGCTCTCTTACCACCTACCGCAGAGAAGTTGCTCTTCCTATCGGTCTTTTAGCCCTTGATGAAAACCATTATGCTGGACAAGTGGATTACGAGCTAGAGCTTGAGGTTACGGACCCTGAAGCAGGCAAGCAAGCTTTCCACGACTTTTTAAAAGAGCAGCAGATTGACTTTAAATATGCTAAATCCAAGGTCGTTCGTTTTCTGAAGACCCTAGAATAAGCTCTGAGGGACCTGTCTTTCAAAACCCAATAATCAGCTAACCAGGCAGCCTCTGCGTTAGATATAGGAGGCCGTTTCGGTAAAAAGGCTATCGCCCCGACTAGAAACGAGCCGATTCATTCAGTCACTTCTCTGCGGTGGAGGCCTTAAATTATTCCTCTGAAAAACGATTTGAAGCCTGAAATTTATTCCTTTTTTTGGTAGAATGATAGTAACTAAGTTTTAAAGGAGTCCTATCTAATGGTCAAACCCTACCATGACAAACAGGTAAAGCTTTTTGCCCTCAATTCCAATCGTGAACTGGCTGAAAAAATTTCTCAAGATACAGGTATTCCCTTGGGAACTTTAGCATCGCGTCAATTTTCAGATGGCGAAATCCAGATCAACATTGAAGAGTCTGTCCGCGGAATTGATGTCTATATCATTCAGTCTACCAGTTTTCCGGTCAACAACCACTTGATGGAACTCTTGATCATGATTGATGCTTGTCGCCGAGCTTCTGCCAATTCGATCAATATTGTCATGCCTTATTTCGGCTATGCTCGTCAAGACCGTATCGCCAAGCAACGCGAACCGATAACAGCTAAGTTAGTTGCTAATATGCTGGTCAAAGCTGGCGTCAACAGGGTTCTAACTCTCGATTTACACGCTTCACAGATCCAGGGCTTCTTTGATATTCCAGTCGATAATCTCTACACGATCCCCCTCTTTGCGGAATATTGCTTTGAATTGGGATTAAAAGGGAGCGATGTGGTGGTTGTCAGTCCCAAAAATTCCGGCATCAAGCGTGCCCGTTCTCTAGCGGAATACCTGGACTCACCGATTGCCATTATCGATCACGAAGAAGATGATGCTGGCCGGCAAAAAGGGTATATTATCGGCGATGTGGAAGGGAAAATAGCTCTTCTGATCGATGATATTCTCAATACTGGTGTCACTTTTAGCGAGGCTTCTGCAACTCTGAAACGCGAAGGAGCGACTGATATCTATGCCTTTGCCAGCCACGGACTTTTTGCTAGCCATGCCGCTGACAAACTCAATCAAGCACCTATCAAGGAAATTATCGTGACAGACTCTGTCGCTACGAAAGAAGAAATTCCTGCTAATACCAAATACGTCACTGCTAGCCATTTGATTGCGGACGCCTTGATCCGTATCCACGAACGCAAACCAGTCAGCCCACTCTTTGCCTTCCAAAAATCCAAAAAAGCTAGCCACAAGGATTCCTGATGATTTATTTAGACAATGCCGCCACAACGCCTCTATCCCAATTAGCCTTGGATAAACTCTACGAGGTCAACAGAGACTGTTTTGGCAATCCCTCCAGTTTACATAGTCACGGGCGAAAGGCTGCACAAGTCTTGCGCCAGGCCAGACAAGCCATTGCCAGCCACTTAAAAACAGACCCAAACCGCCTCGTTTTTACATCTGGCGGGACAGAAGCCATCACCTTGGCTATCAAAGGCTATGCCCTAGCCCAACAGAAAATGAGCAAGCACCTGATCACCACTACCATCGAACACCATGCCGTTCTCCATACAGTAGAGGCACTGGTCAGAGATTACGGCTTTGAGGTGACCTACCTCTCGCCTAAAAATGGACAAATTTCAGCTCAGGATGTTGAAACTGCGCTACGGCCAGATACTATCCTAGTCTCTGTTATGCATACCAATAACGAGACAGGTTATCAATTGCCCATTAAAGAGATTGCTCAATTGCTCAGGTCCCATCCTGCTCGCCTTCATGTCGATGCTGTGCAGGCAATCGGTAAAGTTCCGATCTATCCAGAAGAGGAAGGCATTGATTTTCTTTCTGCATCTGGCCACAAGTTTCATGGACCAAAAGGCGTTGGCTTTCTCTATACTAATACCAATCGCCTCAAACCGCTCTTGGTAGGCGGTAATCAGGAAGATAAGCGCAGAGCCAGCACCGAAAACCTGGCCAGCATTGCCGCCATGGCTGAAGCCTTGACAGAGAGTCTATCCTCTTGGCAAGACAATTTAGCCCATGTCCGCCAGCTTAAAGAAGACCTGATCGCTGGCTTAGACGCTGCAAAAATCCCCTACTACCTCAACCAGCAAGAGCCTGTTAGCCCCTATGTCATCAATATCGGTTTTCCAAACCAGCTCAACGAGCGCCTGCTCATGCAACTGGATTTAGCAGGTATCTCTGTCTCTAGCGGTTCTGCTTGCACGGCTGGCAATATCGAACCCAGTCATGTCCTTGAAGCCTTCTATGGGAGCTCCAGTCCCAGACTCAAAGAAAGCATTCGCATTAGCCTATCATCCCACACATCTTCTGAGGACATTCAAACACTTATCGCAACATTAATCAACCTACTAGGAGAATAATCTATGGCTTTTACAGCATCTGTTCATCTAAAAAACTGCCCCTTTAGCTACGAAATAGACCCTAAAATCAAGAAGTATACCCTGCTTGATAATACCTTCATCCAAAATAAGCTGGGAAATTTTGAGCTCAGCCGTTTGCTGGAAGAAATTCCCAATTCTGGTGAGGGCTTCCTCCTGAAAATCATTATCAATAAAGACCTAAGCGGTTTTAAAATCAATATTACAGACAAATCTGGTCTGCGACTGGTTGACATCTTCAAACCAGGTGCCAATCCTGTTATCCAACAGAAGTTCTTCTTCCTCATGGATAGCCTGGTCGAACGCGATGTCTTCAATAAAATTGAAAGAAAGTAGGTAGAAAACATGATTACCATTACTTATCAAGATAGTTACCAACAAGAACGGACATTAGTCTACGATAACATGAATGCCTTTAGCCGTGCCTTTATGGGTTGTATTACAGTTCCTGATTACCTCCCTGTCCAAGATGTGACCATCAATGGCCAATCAATCGGTTACCAAGGAACTATTGGCGACCTCTATCGAGACATTTCAGCCATGGATTTGGAACAATACTCCTAAAAAGATAGTTTCTCAACCTTATCGATTCCGTAAAAAAAGCTATAAGCAAATTTTATAGCTTTTTCAGTTTGTCAAAATTGCATTTTTCACAAACTTTCACTAAAATAGAATCTAAGAGACTAAAGGAGAGACTAGAATGAAACTCGAAAAAGATCAAACAATTCCTCGCGCTACTGCTAAGCGTCTATCGCTTTACTATCGTATTTTCAAACGATTTAATGCTGAACAAATTGAAAAAGCATCCTCCAAGCAAATTGCGGATGCTATCGGTATCGATTCAGCCACTGTTCGCCGAGATTTCTCATACTTTGGCGAACTAGGCCGTCGCGGCTTCGGCTACGATGTCAAAAAGTTGATGAACTTCTTTGCGGATATCTTAAACGACAACTCGATTACCAATGTCGTTTTGGTTGGTATTGGTAACATGGGCCGTGCCCTCCTCAACTACCGCTTCCATGAGCGCAACAAAATGAAAATCGTCCTGGCCTTTGACATTGACCAGCACCCGCTTGTCGGCACGGTGTCGGAAGACGGTATCCCGATCTTGCCGATTTCACAATTGGCAGAAAAAGTTGAGGAAGTTAAGGCACAAACAGCTATCCTGTCTGTTCCAAGTGTTAAGGCCCAGGAAGTTGCAGACCAATTGGTTGAAGCTGGAATCAAAGGAATCCTCTCCTTCTCACCAGTGAATCTTTCCGTCCCCAAAGACGTAGTCGTTCAGTATGTTGACTTGACCAGCGAACTTCAAACTCTGCTCTATTTCATGCGAGAAAATTAAGGAATAAAATATGTCCCAACCTATCATCGGTATCACAAGTAATATTGAATACAATCCAGAAGACCGCAACTTCTTTCAGGTTTATGTGGCCAAAGGCTACGTGGAAGGGGTCCAAAAGGCCGGCGGTCTACCTCTAGTTCTGCCTATCGGTCAACCAGAGCTAGCTGCTGGCTATGCCCAAACCATTGATAAATTGATTTTAACAGGCGGTCAAAATGTCATGCCCCATTTCTACGGTGAAGAAAAAACCATTGAAAGCGATGATTACAGCCTGGGGCGTGATGAATTTGAGCTGGCCCTCATCCAAGAGATGGTCAAGCGGCGCAAGCCAATTTTCTCTGTCTGCCGTGGCACGCAACTGTTTAACGTAGCCATGGGCGGCACACTCCATCAAGAAATCAAGGAACATTGGCAGGACCTGTCAGCCATGCACCCTACCCATAGTATTTCCTTGCAGAGCCAAACCATTTTGGCCAAGATTTTTGGCCCTAGCCCTGCGATTAATTCTTTCCATCGGCAAGCCATCAAGGATCTTGCACCCAACTTAGAAGTCATTGGTTACTCTGATAAAGATGACATCATCGAAGCTGTGCAAGCCAAGGATGGTTACCCCTACTTAGGAGTCCAATGGCACCCAGAATTTATGATCGATCATCGAGAGGAAGACCTCAAACTCTTTGACTATATCGTCAACCAGCTCTAAAGCAGGTCCGTTTCCTCCCGATAGGAATAATAATTATTGGCTCCAATGATTAAATGATCAAGCAAAACAAGGCCCAGCAAATCGCTGGCTTTTTTGATATTTTTAGTAAAGTCATCATCATTGCGACTGGGTCTGGCCTTGCCTGAAGGATGATTATGAACCACAATGACCGAAGTTGCCATATACTTGATGGCATAGTGTAAAATTTCTCGCGGCTCAGCGATGGAGCGCAGCACAGACCCAATAAAAATGGTCTCCTGCTTGATAATCTGGTTCTGTGTATCTAAGTAAATAGCGATCAGGTGCTCTTGTTTCTTATCGCAAAGCTCGGCCATCATCTTTTTAGCTAATTTTTCACTGCTCAAGACCTGCTCCATTTGCCGGTACTCGGCCTGATTGATCCGTTTTCCCAGCTCAATCATAGCCTTGATTTCAATGGCCTTAACCTTGCCAATACCAGTCAGGGTTTGCAATTCCTGAACAGACAAGTGACGTAATTCTGTCAGACTGCCGATACTCTTTAAAAGATTGCTGGCCAGATGAAAAACCGAGTGACCTTTGGTCCCTGTCCTTAATAAAATTGCCAGAAGTTCTTGGTGGCTCAGCTGCTCTGCACCGTGCTCCAACAAGCGTTCCCGTGGCAAAAGTGACTCTGTATCAAACGAAATACTATACATGACATTCCTCCTACTCTTTAATTCGTAAAGCAGGCCAAAATGATAGTCTTTGAAAATCAAAGATCCCTCTTTTCAACTCACATCGAGGAACACCATTTCTATCATCCGTTTCATTTCTTAGGCTAAAATGATGTTCTTTGAGTATAAGGTATAACCTTTAACTACTCAACCAATTTTGGGCAGAAAAAAAAACTCAAATCCAAGTCTCTAGGGAGCTGGATTTGAGTTTTTCCTTATAGCTGAATTTGATTATAGGATTTGCTAAAGGCATCGAGGATTGTTTGGTCTGCTTGTTCAAATGGTTGGGAGCTTTCAAGAGTTCCTTTGACAATGGTCCGAAACTCTGCGCCAGCATCCTCACAAGTGACTAGGGTAATCTCTGTTACACCCGGCACATCGTCAACAACATCTACGCGGTCTGGCGTCACTGTTTCAACAGTTGTTAGAACATAGGTATAAACAGTCGTCTTATCGGTTACATAAATTTTCATGCCTGGTTTGCCATTTTCCAAAGGGGAAAACAGCATCTTGCTTCCGCCTGTAATCCCAAACACATGGTGACTGGCCAAGGCATAATTCCCTTGCCCCATCACTTGGTCTTCTTTCATGGTACCTGCCCCATAGTGGAGCACTTCATTGCTAAGTCCCTTAAAAATAGGGAGGTTCATCTCAAGTTCTGGGATAGCAATACCTCCGATAACCGGTAATTGCTGGGCAGCCCATTGGTTAGCCAAAACAGACTCCGTAGAGAGAGACTCTACCTCCTCAAAAGAGAAGGTGGTCGCGACCTTTTTATTAGTCTCAATTTGCTCTGCTGTTACTTTTTCCACCTGATATTGATTAGTCCGCCAAGCGATAATAGTATTTCGGATTGGCGTATTAAAAATCAAGGCTAATGAAACAAGGAGCAATAGAAATGTTAACAGACTATAAAGCCTATTTTTCCAGCTTTTTTTCTTTTTCTTTAAACGGTTTGAACGCATATTTTTCTCCCTATTCTTCCGACCTTACTTCCTCTACAGACTCTTCTTCAGCCACTTCTACCAAGGCAAAGGTCATAATTTTGGCTTCAGAATCCAAGCGCATAACTTTGACCCCTTGGGTAGCTCTACCGGTTTGCGAAATATTAGCCACATTGGTCCGTATAATGACCCCTGTATCGGTAATGACCATGATGTCTTCGCTGCCGTCTACAGTCAGAAGTCCAGCTAGAGCACCATTTTTATCGGTAATATTAGCTGTCTTGATCCCTAGACCACCACGCCCCTTGGTTGGGTACTCGCTAGCTAGTGTTCGCTTACCGTAACCTTTCTCCGTCAAAATCAAGACTTCTTGAGAGTCAGTCACTGTCGTTGCTCCAACAACGATGTCCCCTGAGCGCAGTTTAACTCCGCGAACACCCGTTGCGGTACGTCCCATATTGCGGACATCTGCTGCCTTGAAACGAACAGAGTAACCCAATTTCGTACCGATGATCACATCACTCTTATCTGTTGTCAGGAAGACATTGATCAGTTCATCACCTTCTTTAAGGTTCAAGGCTCTCAGACCATTTTGGCGAATGTTGCTGAATTCAGAAACACTGGTTCGCTTGACCAGACCTTGGCGGGTTGTGAAGAAAAGGTAGGCATCTGACATATCTTCCGCCTTGACATTGATCATGGTCTGGATACTTTCGCCCTCATCCAATTTCAGGAGATTGACAACTGGCAATCCCTTGGCCGTCCGTCCATATTCTGGAATCTCGTAACCCTTGAGGCGATAGACACGTCCTTGATTGGTGAAGAAGAAAAGCTGGTCGTGAGTGCTGGTCGAAACCATCTCACGGACAAAGTCATCATCTTTGACCCCCGTTCCTTGAACGCCTCGTCCACCACGTTTTTGGGCCGTAAATTCATCCTGGGCCAAACGTTTGATATAGCCACGGTTTGAGAGGGTGATAAGAACATCTGTCTCTTCAATCAAATCTTCGTCTTCCAAAGACAGGACTTCTCCGACCATCAATTCAGTGCGACGATCATCGTCATACTTGCGCTTTATCTCGTCTAGCTCATCCTTAATGATTTGAACAATCCGCTCTGGTTTAGCCAAGATATCTGCCAAATCAGCAATCAAAGCCAATAGCTCATCATATTCCGATTGAATTTTGTCGCGCTCCAAACCAGTCAAACGACGCAGACGCATGTCCAAAATGGCTTGGCTTTGGCGTTCGGAAAGACTAAAACGGCTCATCAACTCTGCCTGTGCCTGCGCATCTGTTTCCGAATTTCGGATGATGCGAATCACTTCATCAATGTGATCCAAGGCAATCAGAAGTCCTTCTAAGATATGGGCACGCGCCTCAGCTTTTTCCTTGTCAAAGCGGGTACGGCGCTCCACGACTTCCTTTTGATGGCTAATGTAAGCACTGAGAATCTGACGAATAGAAAGAATCTTAGGCACGCCATTTTCAATAGCAAGCATGTTAAAGCCGAAGTTAGTCTGCAGACTCGTCATCTTAAATAAGTTGTTTAAGATAACATTGGCAGAGGCGTCACGACGCACTTCCACGACAAACCGAACGCCTTCACGGCTGGATTCATCCCGCACAGCAGTGATGCCATCAATCCGCTTCTCCTGGGCCAGACGAACGATATGCTCATGGACCTTGGTCTTGTTGACCATGTAAGGAAATTCCGTCACAACAATCCGCTCACGGCCGTTAGACAGCTCTTCAATCTCTGTCTTAGCCCTAAGGACGATTGATCCCTTACCAGTTTCATAGGCCCTGTGGATGCCTGATTTGCCCATAACCAGAGCTCCAGTCGGGAAATCCGGTCCAGGCAGCACTTCCATAATCTCACGGGTCGTCGCCTCAGGACGGTCCATCAGGAGTTTAACAGCCTCGATGGTTTCACCCAAGTTATGCGGTGGGATATTGGTTGCCATCCCGACCGCAATCCCCGTTGCCCCATTGACTAACAGGTTAGGAAAACGTGCCGGTAAAACAAGCGGTTCACGCTCACTGGCATCGTAGTTATCTTGGAAATCAACGGTATTTTTATTGATGTCACGGAGCATTTCAAGAGCGATCTTGCTCATCCGCGCTTCGGTATAACGCTGGGCAGCTGCCCCATCACCGTCCATAGAACCAAAGTTTCCGTGCCCGTCCACCAGCATATGACGGTAAGACCACCACTGGGCCATCCGCACCATAGCCTCATAAATAGAACTATCCCCGTGCGGGTGGTATTTACCCATAACATCACCCGAGATACGAGCAGACTTCTTGTGGGGCTTGTCTGGCGTCACACCTAGTTCATTCATGCCATAAAGAATACGGCGGTGAACCGGCTTTAAACCGTCCCTTACATCAGGTAGGGCACGTGCAACGATAACAGACATAGCATAGTCAATAAAGCTGGTCTTCATCTCGCTGGTCAGGTTAACATCAACTAAATTTTTATCCTGCATTTCATCATCTCTTTTCTAGATTACACTTACCTACTATTATACCATAATTCACGCTAAAAAACCTGCTTGTCTCTAGGTTTTATAAACGTTTTCATTCTTTCAAACACATGACAAAGCAAGTGAATCATGTTACAATAGATAGCGAAGGGAATTTCCCCCAATAAAATTAAGGAGATGTTTTTAACATGACAACTGCAAAACAACATAAAAAAGTAATCCTTGTTGGTGACGGTGCTGTTGGGTCGTCTTACGCCTTTGCTTTGGTTACTCAAGGAATTGCTCAAGAGTTGGGAATTATCGATATTGCTAAGGAAAAAACTCAAGGTGATGCGGAAGATTTAAGCCATGCTCTTGCCTTTACATCGCCGAAAAAGATCTATGCAGCAGATTATTCAGACGCTCATGACGCTGATCTTGTTGTTTTGACAGCTGGTGCCCCTCAGAAACCAGGTGAAACTCGCCTTGATCTTGTCGAAAAAAATCTCCGTATCAATAAAACTATCGTTGAGTCTATCGTTGCTTCTGGTTTTAACGGAATCTTTCTGGTAGCTGCCAACCCTGTGGATGTCTTGACCTACTCAACCTGGAAATTCTCTGGTTTCCCGAAAGAGCGCGTCATCGGTTCTGGTACTTCTCTTGATTCTGCTCGCTTCCGCCAAGCCTTGGCTGAGAAAATTGGCATTGATGCCCGTTCTGTCCACGCCTATATCATGGGCGAGCACGGGGATTCTGAATTTGCTGTCTGGTCACATGCCAACGTTGCCGGTGTGAAATTATACGACTGGCTCCAGGACAACCGTGACATTGATGAGCAAGGCCTAGTAGATCTCTTCGTCTCTGTGCGTGATGCCGCTTACTCTATCATTAATAAAAAAGGAGCAACCTACTACGGTATCGCAGTTGCTCTAGCTCGTATCACTAAGGCTATTTTCGATGATGAAAATTCTGTCTTGCCACTGTCAGTTTTCCAAGCTGGGCAATACGAAGGTGTTGAGGATGTCTTCATTGGACAACCTGCCATTATCGGTGCTCACGGTATTGTCCGTCCAGTCAATATCCCACTGAGCGATGCAGAACTTCAAAAGATGCAAGCTTCTGCTAATCAGTTAAAAGCCATCATTGATGAAGCCTTTGCTAAAGAAGAGTTTGCCTCTGCCTCTCGTCACTAAAACTCAACCCCAGTCAGTTCATTTGGCTGGGGTTTCCTGTAGCAAATTTTTGTAGTTTTGCTTAAAATATGGCATACTATACCTATCACGATATAAGGAGAAACCCATGAATACTTTTCAGGATGATATTAAGAATTTAATCCCCACTAACATTGATTCTGCTAGAGCCACTATTGCTACTGGTGAGCGTGCTATCTACTTTATTGGTCGCGAAACCTGCCCCTACTGCCGTCGGTTTGCAACCAAATTAGGCAAAGTCGTTTCTGAGACAGGGGCAACCATTTATTTTGTTAACTCTCAAGAGCAAGGCCAACTAGAAGCTTTGGCAGACTTCCGTAGTCAATACAATATTCCAACTGTCCCAGGTTTCGTTCGCATCTCACAAGGCCAGGTAACCGTCCGCTGTGACTCTGGCATGACTGAAGATGAAATCAAGGCCTTTATAGTAGCTTAATCGACGATCCATTGCCTTTCAAATATAGCCAGTCATAAAAAGTGCTTAAAATCAAAGCCTTACCAGTTTGGTTTTAAGCACTTTTGATCTTGTCTCGATTTCAAGCATGAGGCTGGCACAAACCATCAAAAGAGTATGACTCATCTTATCCTATCACTAGTGCTACCAGCGGTCTGTCAAGACATTTTGAAAGAAAATCGGTGCTCTTTTCTTTCTAGTTTCAGCCAAAGTCCATCGCATTTTGGCTGAAACTCTTATCCGCTTTTGGAGCAAAAGAGCCTGACTGATTATGAGTGTAACCCATTCTCTTAAAACTTAGCAAAAATCCCAACCGAACTGGCTGGGATTGTTTTATTATTTTGCCAAAGCGTCTTTGGCAGCATCTGCAAGAGATGTGAAAGCTGCTGCATCATTAACAGCCAAGTCAGCAAGCATTTTGCGGTTAATATCGATTTCAGCTTTTTTAAGGCCGTTCATCAATTTAGAGTATGACAAACCGTTCAAACGAGCAGCCGCGTTGATACGTGTGATCCACAATTTACGGAAATCACGTTTCTTCTGACGACGGTCACGGTATGCATAGTAGTAAGAGTTCATAACTTGTTCTTTAGCTGTACGGAACAAGATATGTTTAGCACCATAGTAACCTTTAGCGAGTTTTAAAATACGTTTACGACGTTTGCGTGATACAACGCCACCTTTAACACGAGCCATTTATAATTCCTCCGAATAATTCTTAATTTAGTCTAGCAAGATCTAGCTTATTTCAAACCAGTCAACATTGCTTTGATACGTGCGAAGTCACCAGAATGTACCATAGAAGCTTTGCGAAGGTGACGACGTTGTTTCTTAGTTTTACCGTGGAAACGGTGAGATGTGTAAGCACGGAAGCGTTTAAGACCGCCTGAACCTGTACGTTTAAAACGTTTTGCAGATGCGCGGTGAGTTTTTTGTTTTGGCATGGTATTCTCCTTTTTCTGTCTAGTAGACCTTATTTTTTATCTGCTGGGGCAAGTTGCATGAACATTTGACGTCCATCCATTTTTGGCTTTTGCTCAATGATCGCAACCTCTTGTGTCGCTTCAGCAAAATCAGCCAAAACCTTAGCACCAACTTCCTTGTGAGTGATCATCCGACCCTTGAAACGAATAGATACTTTCACCTTATTTCCTTTTTCAAGGAATTTAACAGCATTGCGAAGCTTAGTGTCAAAGTCTCCCTTGTCAATAGTCGGACTGAGACGAACTTCTTTAACTGTTACAACGCTTTGTTTTTTGCGCTGTTCTTTTTGTTTTTTCTGATACTCAAATTTGAACTTGCCATAGTCCATAATCTTCGCAACAGGCGGTGTAGCTTGGGGCTGGATCAGCACCAAATCAACATTAGCTTCATCAGCGATGGCCTGTGCTTCGCTACGCGGTTTAATACCTAGCTGCTCACCCTCAAGGCCGATGAGACGAACTTCACGGACACGGATTTCATCATTGATGAATAAGTCTTGCTTTGCTATGGTTGTCACCTCTTTATTTTTTTGAGAAAACCAAAAACGAACTTGCTAACACAAGTCCGTTCTACATAATATTTCCAAAGGAAACTTGACATGTAGAGCCAGACAACGTTAGTCGCAAGGCGAGAAGCTCTCACTTCTGCTTTTCTCATTACCATTAATTCTACCACAGTCACTTTTCCTTGTCAAGAATTTCTGACACTTTTTCTAAAATAAATTGCACTACGCCTGAAATAGGCACCCCAGTTGTATCAAAGACAATCGCATCCTCAGCAGCTTTTAAAGGAGAAGCCTCTCGTGTGCTATCTTTATGATCCCTGTCTGCAATTTCTTGTTTGAGCTTTTCCAAGTCTGCGGGAATCCCTTTGGCAAGGTTTTCCTTATAACGGCGCTCTGCCCTCTCTTCAACTGAAGCAATCAGAAAAATCTTTAATTCCGCCTCAGGCAAGACAACCGTTCCAATGTCACGGCCATCCATGATAATGCCACCTTGGGCAGCAATCTCTTGCTGTTGCTCAACCAGCTTTTCACGAACCTCTGCAAAAGCCGATACCCAAGAGACATTGTTGGTGACATCGTTCTCTCGGATACGATGAGTGACATTTCTCCCCGCCAAGAAGACTGACTGACCACCATCTTCACTTGCTCCAAAATGAATCTTATGGCTATCTATCCCTTCTAAAACCAGGTCCAGGTCTTTCTCTGACCACTTATTTTCCAAAGCCAATAAGGTCACACAACGATACATAGCACCTGTATCTAGGTAGGTATAGCCCAGCTCTTTTGCCACTAATTTCGCAACCGTCGACTTGCCACTTGATGCAGGTCCATCAATGGCAATTTGAATCTTTTTCATCATCTCTCCTAATCGATCCTCACAATATCGCCCGGATTAGCATACCAAGCTCCTGTCTGCAAATGGGCTGGATTCAGCTCATACAAGCGCTCAATGGTAATTCCTGCGCGCGCTGCAATTTGACCAGCCCCTTCACCAGGCAGTACTTCAAGAGTAGCTCCCGTCGACGAAGGCTCAGTTGATTCTGCAGGCACCTCTTCTTCAACAGGAGGCGCCACCTCTTCTGCTGGTGCACTGACTGGGGCTCCTGCCTGATGAAATGCCTCTCTAGCTTGATCACTCTGACTGCCACCTATGGACAGGTAAATTGAAAAACCAATGATGAAGGTCACAATGATAGCAAAGGTTATTGCCAAGATTGAAAAAATCAAACTAGCCCTATCTTTGGCACGATTTCTAGTTGAACGTTTGCCTTTACTATCAAATAATTTTTTTTCCCAGGGCTTTTTACTTGCCATCTCTTCTCCTTGTAATATCTCGTAACTCGTATTAAAATAGTCTTATGAAAGTTAATATTATTCCTGAACGTTGCATTGCCTGTGGGCTTTGCCAAACATACTCATCCGTTTTTGATTACGATGACGAAGGCATCGTACGCTTCAGTCAATCCGATAAGCTGACTCAAGTGATCCCTGAGGACAGGGCTGTTCTCATAGCTGTCAAAGAATGCCCGACCAAGGCGCTAACCATCGATTAAGGTCGTTTAGCACCCTCGCTGTAATAAACTTCGAAGTAATCCATTTTAATCAGGTGGTCGGTTAAGACGACCTCCCCCTTAAACTGTTCTACCAAGGCTAAGGCATTGATAAAATATTTTTTGGGCCATTTGCGCATGTAAAAAACACGGCCTGTGGGGTATTTTTCGGCAAAAATCGTGATCGAACTGTAGGTCACTTCAATTCTAGCAATGCTGGCAATCGGAATCCTACAAGATTCCATGGGGTTGGCCGAGGTAATCTTCAAATAGCTGTCGGGCTCAATAACAAAGTAGCGTTGAAGGCCTAAAATGACCAAAGCAAGAGCCAAAGCCAAGATTAACAACATCGCAATTGGAATTCTAGCACGTTCATAAAGTAAAATCAGATAAAGAAAAAAGGGCAATAAGACCAAAGACCAATAACTGATCGACCATGCAAGGTCAGGTTGCCAATGATAGCGGACCTTGCCAAAAATCTTTATCATGCTTTCTACCTCCGACACTTCTATTCTATCATTTTTTTGACGTATTCGGTAGATTAAGCCTGTAAAATTTTAAAGTATTTTTGACTCTTTGTTGGTCAAGCTCCTGTAAACGTTTAAAGCAGAAAGGAACCCTTATGGTCAACGTGATTCTCATCAGAGGAAATTCTGGCGTGGAAAGTCCAGTTTAGCTAAATGTCTCCAGGCCACACTTGGTCCCAAAACCATGCTACTCTCCCAAGACTATTTACGGCGGACTGTCCTTGCTAGTAAAGATGGTCCAAATACACCTACTATCCCCCTTATCCTGGCCATGTTGGAAGCTGGTAAAGAACTCTGCGAGGTGATTATCTTAGAAGGTATTTTGCGCGCAGACTGGTACAAACCCGTATGGCACTACCTTCAGCATGATTTTCCAGGCCAAGTCCTTGCCTACTACTACGATTTAACGTTTGAGGAAACCCTTCGCCGCCATCATAGTCGGGACCTGGTTTCAGCCTTCGGAGCCGATCGCATGAAAGAATGGTTTGTCCGCAGGACTTCCTCAAGGAGATACCTGAAAAAAGCTTAGGCGCTAACCTCTCTCTCCATGAGGCTCAGGCCATTATTTTAAATGATCTTCAACAGCCTTCATTAAGCCAAGTGATGGACCCAATCAAGTAGCTTTTATTACAACAAGACCCTTTTGGCAGAACAGATTCCCTCCTCTAATGTTTAAGCTTGGGCAGTTCAAGCAAAAATTCCGCTGATTGATCATCAGCGGAATTTTTTTAGTGTTAGGTAGCTAATCAGGAACAATCCTTCATAAATCATGAAAAACAAAATAAAACAATGGAGAAAATAAGCCTCTGGTAAAATGTTAATCACCGGATCTAGGTCTGGGTGAAAGAGCCAGGTCGAGTCACCAGGAAAAAGCACCTGATGAAAGAGCACGAAAAAACGTGAAAAGCCAATTGCGCTGGCAAAGATAGCCAAAAGAACTGGTGCCAGAGCCATGGCTAGAAAACCTCTGCTAAAACTTGCTCCCAACCCCTGCTTTTTAACTGTTTTGAAAAAAGCAACTGAGGCAGGAAGCGTCACGAAGGTCACTCCCTGGGCCAGATGGAAAAGTTTCTTTACCGCCTCAAAGTGGTATAACCCATCTGCAGAGGAGGGAAAATCTGGCATCCTCAAGGTCCAATTGAAGGGATTGGTCAGATAATCCATCAAAATGTTGAAGTTTTTGACAAGGGTCTGGGCTGATAAAGGAACAAACTCCGTTAGCCTCAACCACTTGATTTCCAAGGGATAAAGGAGCCAAGCCAGATAAATGGTCAGAAGGACCGATAAACCGAGAAGACACACGAGACTGACAAAGAACTTGACTTTAATTTTCATCCAGAGACCACTCCGCTAAACTTTCTATAATATAGGTCGGTTTCGGTGTCAAATGTACAAGATCTTCCCTGCTTGTGAAGCCTGTTAGAACCAACAGACTATCCATTCCATTATCTAGTCCAGCCCGAATATCCGTCAGGTAGTTATCTCCCACCACCATAGCTTCTGATTTGTCAATCCCCAAGCGTTCCAAGGCCTTGTCCATGATGATGCGCTGAGGCTTTCCGATGATAACTGGCTTGACCCGTGTGGCTGCTTCTAAGAAAGCTAGGAGTGCACCAGCACCAGGCAGGAGCCCTCTTTCAGTTGGGATATTGAGATCGGGATTGGTTCCGATAAAGGTTGCTCCCTTTTGAATGGCCAAGGTCGCTGTAGCTAACTTTTCATAGGTCACGTTCCAGTCAAGGCCAACCACCACATAGGCGGGATTTTCTGTATCTTCTACATAGCCCGCTTCCCAAATAGCGGTTTTAAGCCCTTCTTCGCCGATAACATAGGCAGTCTTTTCCTTGCCCAGCTCATTCATATAATCCACACTGGCAAGGCTGGCTGTGTAAATTTGTGCCACTGGCACATCGAGGCAGCAGAGTTCTTTCAGCACTTGCTGGACTGCTTCTGGCGTGCGTGTGGTGTTATTGGTTACAAACAGGTGAGGAATCTCTCTTTCCTGCAAACGGCGAACGAAATCCTCACCAGCAGGAATCCGTTCGCTTCCACGGTAGATGGTACCGTCCAAATCAATCAAATACCCCTTGTAGGTCATCACTTGCTCCTTTATTTCTGATTACTAGGTCAATCCGTTCCCTGATGACGTGACACGTCGCTAGGGATTCTCAAAACTAGTATTTTCTGAGACACGCAGATATGGCTAAACTGAAAACATACTAGTTAAAATCCCTTGGGACATTCGTCAAAAAAGAATCTTAAACTTCCACTGTAAGATAGGCGGGAATCTGCTCCAGCCGCATAAACTCAGAATCTTTAACGATTATAGCATAAAACCAGGTAAGAAGAAAGAGACTCGGTAAGCCCAGCCTCTTCAATTCTTCTCTATGTGCTCAGTTTAACACAATAGTTGATTGCTAATGAACAAGCCTCACTGGACTCTGATACTCGTAACGACTCCAATGATCACGTTTTACACAAAAATCCTTTCATCAATCCATTCATGAACGGAAGTTGGTAAATTATGGTCAACAATAATAACCGTCTCGATCGTATTTAACAGATAGTGGTAGATCCTCTCAGCAGAGCTTGCATCCATGTTAGACATTGCTTCGTCCAAAATCAAGATACTTTTCTTTCTGAGCAAGGCTCTAGCAAGTGCGATTTTTTGACGCTGTCCGCCTGAAATATTACGACCATTATCTTCAAGTCGTTGATCCAGAGGTAAGGGTAGATCTAAAACAGCCATGATAGCTAAAAGCTCTTGGTCCTCATATTCATGGAACAGGTCAATATTCTCCCTAACCGTATCATTAAAGATAAATGCTGTCTGATTGACATAGGCAATCTTTTCCAATAAATCCTGTTTGCAAGGTTTACCATTCACCAAAATCTGACCATCAAAGGTGCCCTTTTCACCCACAAGCACTCTCAGCAGGGAAGATTTTCCAGAACCATTCCCTCCTATTAGATGATAGGTTTTTTCAGCCTCAAAGCTGATCTGCTGAGGGAATACTAGACGTTTTTGACCATATTCAATGCTAATGTTTGCCAAGGTAATTGCGATAATCTCATCCTGATTTTCTAAGGAACGAGTCACTTCAGGGATCCAATGACTTTCCATAATGCCCCCTAGTCGTTCCTTAAACAATTCTTGTCCCGATTGGTAAAAGGCTTTCTCTGAAAATAATTGTAGCACCGAAGCACCAAAATTAGGCAAGAGCGACATGACCGCCAAATAGCTCCCTCCTTCTATTTGCCCCTGTATCACAAAATAGGAAACCAGCGCCAGTGCCAGAATTGTTGTTAAAGAATTGATAAAGGTCAGGCTCCCGCTGACGAGGGCTTCAAAGCTTCCCTTGGCTTCTTGAAATTTTGACTTATGTGCCGTCTCTTTCCTCAATTTGTGAATCAGCAAGGCAGATGCTCTATTTTCATAAAAGGTGTCGAATCCGCCAAAGTATTCCCTGATTTTTGAGAGGTAAACACTTTTGATCTGAGACTCTTCCACACTATACTGAGACAATCGTCCCTGAAAATACTTGGGAACCAAATACATTACTATGAGTGACAATAGAGCTAGCAATACCATACTGTAATGAATTTTAAAGAGCATGACTAAGACAAAAAAAGCCAAGGAGAGTTTTTCGATAATTGACAAATACCTTTTTACAATGAGCTCTGTTATCTTTTCAACATCGTTGATATAGAGAGAAACATAATCGCTATAATCTTTCTGATGATAGTCTTCATAAGTTTTTAAGACCACCCAACTATCAATATTTTGTTTCAACCTACGATCCACTTCCACTATCAAGCTGTTTTGGAGCGTCAAGCGCAGATACAAAGAAATTGCAAATAGAAAATAAATAACCACAATAACCATGACCTGGTGCAACAGTCGGCTCGTGTCACTCACTTGTAAAAAGGATAGCGAGTAGGACATTGAAGCTTGTAGAAAGCTACTCAATATCGTCACCATCACGGTAAGCCAGGCCCTATTATAAGTTAACACCTTCAAAGATTCCTGGCGACTTTTTTCATTACTGGTATTCATTTTGAGACTCCCTCGTTACCTTGTATAGTGCTAAAATACGCCTATAATCTAGAGCGATATCTTCTTGAAATGGGATATAGAAGCTTATTGTCAACAGTAACCTTTCTGCATAATGTAAATAACTAGGAAATTTTAAAACTGAATATGCAACTATAAAAGTATAGGCAAGTCCTAGCATACCATCTAGAAGAGATGGACGCTGTGCAAATTCAAACTTCAATCCATCCATAAGTTCAACAATATTAACAGAATATTTATCTCTATCAAAATAAAGTAAGAATAGAACTAATCCAGCGCTTCCATCATAAATGTAGGGAGAGGCAAAACCTTCAGCGATTTTTAATACTTTCCCTGAAGAAGTACTTGTGACTTGATTCAAAACTTTCTCTATAAAATAATCAATTACTTCTCTAGATAATTGATGTTGATGCAAGATTAGACTTCCTAAAAGTCCATTTAACCCAAACTTTCTTTCATTGTTAAGTATTTTGAATAAATCTTTTTCATCAACTTGGTAGTACTTTTTAGGGGAAGATAATTTTACAAATTCTATTAGAGAATATTTTTCTGCTCCTTCATATTCAGCTAAACTATAGTCTAAACTATAGTCTAAACTATAGTTTTTATAACATTTTTTTGCTATTAATCCTTCTGAAAATATTTTTACATTTTCCCCATTACAATCTTCCTTAAATAAATAAATTATGAATTCAGCAATATTTGAAGAAATACCATATGACTCTAATAAACTATTAAGAATAAAAATAGAATCTTTAACATTTTTTCCTTTGATGACATGTAATTTTGCAAAAATATACAATAACGAGTTTCCTAGCTTATGAAAATCAGCAATCTTACCGTCAATATCATTCCAATCAGGCAAAGATATCTCACTCCTTATAGGCAATCTCTTATCAATGTTATTCCTATAAGAATGTTCCATATCTATCAAATATAATTTCCCATCAGTTGTTATCTTTATATTATCTGGATGTAAATCATTGATAATAATTCCTTTCTGATGAAAATAGAGAACCAAATCAACTAAATCTTTAATCAGATTAAGGCACTTTTTAAATTTTGCCAAGTTAATTCCCTTATCATCGTCATTATTCATTCGATAATCAAATAGTGTCAACTTTTTTGCGTATTCATACAATGATATTCCATCGATTGATTCATAGATTGTGTAACTATTAATCCACTCTTCTACTTTTTCAAAAACATTTGGAGTATATTCTTCACATAGACTCATCAATTCAAATTCATGATTTCGTAAATGCTTTTTTGTTAGATCATGATTGTATAATATATTCGCTCGAGACTCTTTGATAACGACATTTACATTATTAATATCATTCTTTCCGAGATAAATATTCCCACCAGCATTTGATTTTATAATATTGAAAACAGTATAATTATCACTGAGATAACTTGATTCTATTTCTTGCTGTTCCTGAATATCTTCTATCCAACTAGGCAATTCAAAATAACCGCGTTGATAGTCCTGCCAACTCTCTCCATTCGGACCATATAATGTAGGTATTCCATCTTCTAATATCGATAAATCATTTCTTATAGTACCAAATCTGTAAAAAATAATTTTTGAATCCTTAAAAGGTCTATCACTCATTATATATATACCCTCTAAATCATTAGGTAAAAGATTATATAAATCGTTCAGTAATTCTATAAATACTTCCGTTGACGTTGGGTAAATGGTGAAATATTTCCCAGCCTCTGCGATGGTTTCCTGAAATGAAAAATTCTTCAGAACTTCTTCAAAGTTTTTAAGAAATTTAAAAGCAATATTTCGTTCCTCCAAGAATGGAAATAATAGATTTTTTATAATTTCATAGTTTTCAATCGTTGCTGAAATATGAATTTTAAAACCAAAATTTGGCAATTTATCTCTATCAATATTTCTATATTCAAACGAATCTTGATTCACATCATTCCCTCCTTGATTTTTTGATGTACGTGTTCTATTATCTGATTTGTTTTCGCTAAAATATTCAAGGTGTTCTTGAGAATTTTTTGCTCTTCCTGGTAGGTTAAATTTTTTTCTTTTATACAATCATTAACGTTTATAATCATAAAATCACCATAATCATTAAAAGAGATAAGGCTCTCGCGGTTGCGAGAGCATTATCTAACTGATTAGCACCCGAAAGTGATAATTGGACAACCATTAGTTACAATCTCTAATGCAGATTGCATAATCGGTTTACGACTTGCAGTCGAAATAAACTGTGTCATACGATTCACCTCCCTCATTTGATGAATCTATAGTAACAAAAAAAACTAGTTTCCTAGTTTTTTTGAATATAAGCAAGAAATTTACAAATAATTTTCAAAATGCTCTCGATAATAGTCAGCTTGTCTCTGGTAGCCTAAGAACACCATAACCTCTAAGGTTTTTGCAATTAGTTCTTTTCCTTGTCCCTCGGTTTGATGAAGTTGGTAGTATCCCAAAGCCAGCCTATAGATCATTCTCATGTAAGCATCCCTAGTCTCAGAAAAATGGTCTTCAAACATATTCAGAAGAGACTGAGCACTATCAAAACGCTTCTTATCAATGAGGTGGAAACTAGCATTTAGCAGAATGGTTTGAACAAGATTAGAATGCACAAAACTGTGTTGAAAAATCTCGGCTCGTTGAATCATCTCCTGGCAATATCTGACAAGTACATCACTTGGAAATAGCGAATAGGTCGAAATAAACAAAAGCAATTCGTACTCAATCCAGATGGCCATTGAAAATAAATAATCCGATAAATAGTCCATTTCTTCAGAAGAAATCGGATAGGATGCATCCTGACTTTTGATTGCAGCTTTTATCATAATCGCATTCAATCTATGGTATTGTTCTCTCCCATCTGTCCTTCCTTTTTCTAATTCAGAAACCACTAAAGCCTCTAATGCTGATTTTTGAAACGGGAAAGAATAGTTATGCATCTGACTGATGAGTTGGTAAAACTCATTGGGAACAAAATCCTTGAGCAAATAATCATATTCGCTAAGACTCAAATAAATATTATCCAAGCAGGTAACGAGTTTTTGAACGGACATCTCTGAATGCCCATTTTCAAACCGAGACAGCATGGACTGCGAAAAATGCCCACCAGTCGCATCTTGAAGAGACAAGCCTCGACCTGTTCTTATATCCTTGAAAACCTGTCCATACTTTTTTTCCATAGTAATTCTCCCCTTTCATCCTATCTTGATGATTCCTAACAAAGCAAGTTCAAATTCCGTTTGGATCCCATTGCAGTTCTTCTACTGAACTTCTCTACGTCAGTAACAACTTTCTCCTGCCTGAGGCTATTCTCATCACTTAACGAGGCTTGAACCGCGTATCGGATAAGGTCTTTGATACTGTCATCCTTTCGGTAGAGGGCGTCAACAATTTTGGAGCCGACAATGACGCCGTCAGACACACGGTTAAAACGATCAATATCTTCCTTAGTTGATACCCCAAAACCGGTCAATACAGACAAATCAGCCAGTTCTGACAATTGGGCCAGATGGCTATCAAGCTCATCTTTGTAGGACTTTCCAAGACCTGTCACCCCATTGACCGCCACTGCATAGACAAAACCTTCTGCATCTTTCAGTAGACGTTTTTGCCGATCGAGACCTGTGGTCAGACTGACCAAGGGAACCAGAGCAATATCCGTATCTGTCAAATAAGACTTAATCATCAGGCTATGCTCATGGGGCAAATCAAGAATAATCAGGCCCTTGACTGGCGTCTCCGAAAGAGCAGTGATAAAACGTTCAATCCCATACTGATAAATCGGATTGAGGTAGGACATGATGACCAAGGGCAGGTCAGTCTGATAGCCCTTGAGCACATCAATCAAACCTGACAAGGTCACTCCCCTCGCCAAACTCCTCTGGCCCGCCGCCTCTATGACTGGCCCATCTGCCACCGGATCTGAAAATGGGACACCCAGCTCAATAGCCGATACCCCCAAGTCTTCCAGCTGGCTGAGCGTCTCTGCTAACCCTTCTAAACCTTTCTCGTGATCTCCGGCCATGATATAAGGGATAAAGAGACCTCTTCCTTCTGATTTTATTGCCATTAAATGACGTTCTAAGTGTTTACGCATTATGTTACCTCCCTAATCTGTCCTTCACTTGGCTAACGTCCTTGTCGCCTCGGCCTGACAGACTGACAATAATGGTTTTGCCCTTACCGAGTTCCTTGGCAAGCTTGGGCAAATAAGCGATGGCATGGCTTGATTCCAAGGCTGGGATAATCCCCTCCAACTGTGACAGTAACTGCAAACCTTCCAGAGCTTCTTGGTCGGTCACACTCACATAGGTCGCCCTACCCAAGTCTCTAAAATGAGAATGCTCTGGGCCAATGCCCGGATAATCTAAACCAGCCGAGATTGAGAAAGCCTCTAGGATCTGACCACTCTCATCCTGTAGGACATCCATCAGAGCTCCGTGTAGGACGCCAGGCCGACCCTTGGCAAAGGTTGCCGCATGCTTGTCCGTATCTAGCCCGTGACCTGCGGCCTCGACCCCAACCATCTGGACACTCCTGTCATTGACAAAGGGGTAGAAGAGCCCCATAGCATTGGAGCCACCACCAATACAGGCCAAAAGGGCATCAGGAAGATCCTTCCCAGTCTGTTCCTGAAATTGCTGCTTGGCCTCCTGGCCGATAATGGCCTGAAAGTCCCGAACAATTTCTGGAAATGGTGCTGGTCCAAGAACAGACCCCATAACATAATGGGTATCCTCAACCTCAGCTACCCAGGCCCGCAGGGCGGCATTGACCGCATCCTTTAAAACTCGAGAACCATCCTTGACCGCATGGACAGTAACTCCCAAGAGCTCCATCCGAAAGACATTGAGCGCCTGGCGTTTGACATCTTCCTCTCCCATGTAGATTGTACATTCCATACCAAAGAGGGCCGCAGCGGTCGCGGTCGCTACACCGTGTTGACCAGCCCCAGTCTCTGCGATAATCTTCTTCTTGCCCATGTATTTGGCCAATAAGACCTGACCCAAGGCATTGTTGATTTTATGAGCACCTGTGTGGTTGAGGTCTTCACGCTTGAGGTAAATTTCCGCACCACCACAATAATCTGTTAATTTTTTGGCATGGTAAAGCGGCGTTTCCCGGCCGACATAATACTTTAAGAGCTGGCGAAATTCCTCTCGAAAGGCCGGATCGTCCTTGACTTGACGGTATGCCTCCTACAATTCTAAAATGGCTGTCATCAGCATCTCTGGTACAAACCGGCCTCCATAATTGCCATAAAAGCCATCCTTGTTCGGTTCTTGATAGGTCATCCTTTTACCCTCCTGATAAATTCTCGAATTTTTTCTAGGTCCTTTTGACCATTGGTTTCAACACCAGAAGACACATCAACTGCAAAGGGCTGGAAATGCTGGACAGCTCTCTGGACATTATCCACCGTCAAGCCTCCTGCTACAAAGAGCGAGTCCCTCACCTCTGCTACATCGACACTTTGCCATTCAAAGGTCTGACCTGATCCAGCAACAGGTGCGTCCAAAAGCAGATAACTGGCTCCAACTGGCAATGATAGAGCCTCTGGCTGGTCCTTGGTTTGCCTGGCTCGAATAAGGGGGCGACTGAGCACTGTCTCCTCTTCCCACTCGCCATGAATTTGGACCAAATCTAGCCCTACCTCCTCAATCGCTTGCTCAATGAAAGCCTCGGATTGATTGAGAAAGACTCCAACCACTTGGACACCAGCTGTAACGGCTGATCGCAGGGCTTTAGCCTGCTCGATACTGACCTGTCGCTTACTGGTCGCAAAGACAAAGCCGATGTAGTCAGCTTCAGCCTCACAAGCGGTTCGAATAGCACATTCATCTGACAGCCCACAAATTTTAACCCTTGTCAATAGCCAATTCCTCCAATCGTTTGTAAACATCATCAGCCTGCATGAGAGCTGTCCCCACTAAGACACCGTCAAAGTAGGGGGCAATGGTTGCAACATCCTGGGCTGAGAAAATCCCTGATTCGCAGATATAGATAGGCTCCTCTTGAAAATGTGCTAGTCATGTAAAGAAAGACAGCATAGCGATAATGTCCCTGGCTGTGGGTGAATTGCTTTACCCCACAAAGCTGGACATCAGCGATTCTCAAACCGGTTTCTTCGTAAACTTCACGGATGACAGAGGTGACAAAGGGTTCATTGGGCTCAACTTTCCCACCAGGCAGACTCCACAGCTCGTCGGCCTCTTGGACCAAAACCTTGCTACCATCTGTTATCATGCACATATTTGTTAGCACAACTGCTTCCGTATTTGGCATACATTCCTCCTCAATCAAACACTGCTTCCCAGTGCTCTGCTTGGCAAGCCTCATAACACAGCTCAATCTGCTCCTTAGTCGTCTTATTGAGCGAGAGGTCTGGCAGGTCATCTAGGTCAAAATAGCGACTGTCCAAGGTTTCGCTGTTAGGGACGAACTGCCCACCTAAACTGCGGCAGAGGAAAAAGATCTTAGTCACGTGATGGGCCGACCGACTAGGCTGGTTCTTGTGCTTGTCTAAAATCGCCACAAGACGGTAGGCTTCGACATCCAGACCTGCTTCTTCCTTGACTTCCTTGATGGTATTGTCCATAGCAGAGCAGTCCACATCGCACCAGCCTCCTGGCAAGCTCCATAGCCCATCTGCTTCCTGCACCAGCAAGATTTTCCCTTCTTGGAAAATAGCTGCGCGGGTATCAAGCTTGGGGGTCTGGTAGCCTGTTTCACTGGCAAAGAGGTCGGTCACGACTTCCAGGGGGTGACCAGAAGGTTCCACTAATATTTCAGCTGCTATCTGGCGAATCTCATCGAACCGTTCCTTGTCAAAGGCATTGGTCGTGTAGGCCAAACCGTTTTGTGCCAGAGCTTGCAGACGAACAGCCCAGTCTAGCCACTTGTCCGCCTTAGTCATCCACTTTCTCCCACTCTATCACAGCCTGTGTTGACAGACCGTCTTCTGTTAGCAAATCATGACGACTGGTCAAGTTTGTCAACTGGCTAGCCACTTGCACGTTCTTGCCATAATGGACTTCCTTGCTGTACTTGATGGTAAGACGCTTAGGAATATGTTCGTTCAGAAATTCTCGTCCCAGACTTTCGATAAACCAGTCAATGTACTTGCTGTTGTTGACATGACCATTCATATCTAAGTCAAAATAGGTGACTTGTCTATCTGTGACCACAGGGTCGGTCAGCTCTGCCATTTTTTCCCCACGACGAATAGCCTTGATTTTGTCAGCTCCAAAGGGTGCAACCACCTCGTCAATCACAGCATGAACCTTACGGGTCTGGGCATCCATAAGGACAAAGCTACACAAGAGAGAGACCAGCAATTGGTCATTGGCATCAAAAATCCGGAACTCCCGGTAGCAAAAGAGCTTGTTGTAGCTGACTGCCTCTGTCTCAATGATGATGTTCTCCGCAAAGACAGGCAGACGCTCAATCGTAAACTGGTAGTCTGTCACTACCCAAATCAGACCGTATTCATCTAAAACCCGTTGATCACTCCAACCCAGACTATGGGCCTGCCAGCCTGAAACTTCCAGAGATTTATTAACCAGATGAGACAGCTTGACCTTGCTGGTCACATCCGCCTCGTAAAAGGGAATGGTGTGCTCTTGTCTATAAATTTTTCCCATTTAGTCCTCCTCTACAATAAATCGCTCAGCTACCGTATCGCCTAAGAAAAGCCCTCGCTTGGTCATACGGATAGTATCTGCTTCTCTCTGTAAGAGTCCTTGCTCGATCAGATCACGCACAATTTTCCCATACCGTTCCTCAAAAGACAGTTGAAACTTTTCTTCAAAACGGCGGATGGAGACCCCTGATTTCTTCCTCAAGCCAAGGAAAAATTCTTCCTCCATCATCTCTTCCTTGGACAAGACCTCTTCTGCCAGTCTGGCCTGCTTAGTCTCCGCAATTGCCTTCAAATAGTGCTGGATTGGCCCACGATTACGGTACCTGACCCCATTGATGTAACCAGACGCCCCTGCGCCACAGCCATAGTACTCATCATTATTCCAATACATGAGGTTGTGTCTACTCTCCATGCCAGGTTTGGTAAAATTTGAGATTTCATAGTGCTCAAAGCCATTGGCTTCTAGTTCATTGAGAATATACTCAAACATTTCGGATTCTAAATCCTCATGGGGCAGATGCAGATGTCCCCTCCGCTGACGATTCATGAAAACTGTATGATTTTCCAAAATCAAGCTGTAAAGACTGAGGTGGGGAATGTCGAGTTCCAAGGCTTTTTTGACATTGTCCTTGACCTGATCCATGGTCTGATTTGGCAAGGCATAAATCAAGTCAATGGAAATATTATGAAAACCCGCTGCCTTAAGGCTGTCAATACTCTCATAAATCTGGGCTTGATTGTGGCTCCGCCCGATTTGCTTGAGCATTCGATCGTCAAAAGTCTGAACGCCCAGGGAGACACGATTGACCTTAGAAGCCTTCAGAACCGCTACCTTATCTGGTGTCAGGTCTCCAGGGTTAGCCTCGATAGTAAATTCTTGGACCTGACTGAGATCAATATGGCGTTCCAAGCCTTTTAGTAAATACTCCAATTGCGGGGCAGAGATGGCTGTCGGCGTCCCTCCTCCGATATAAAGGGTCCGAAGAGGTGGCATCTCAGATGCCTTGACTTCTTCTAGCAAACTCTCCAAATACTGGTCAACCGGCTGGTTCTTGATAAAGACCTTGGAAAAATCGCAGTAATAACAAATCTGGGTACAAAAAGGGATATGAATATAGGCTGATGTTGGTTTTTTCTGCATGTTGTTATTATACCACAAGACATTGAAAAGAAAGCAGCTCAGCTATTCTTTTCAGATAGTTGCTAAGTAAGATCTATCGGTGTGGAACAAATCAAAAAGCCAAGAAGGATGAGGATGAAAAAGAATATCTTAACAGAAGCCCTCTCTTCTCCAGACCAATCACACCTTTATCTAGAATATAGAACTAGCTCTAGGCAGGACGACTTATCGCCAGAAATCCTTATTATGAAAACTAGTAAAACTACAAACTTTATGTTAAAATGGAAAACAACTGAGGAGGAATGACATGGCACTACATTTAGACGAGATCCGTAAAGAAATTGACCACATAGACCGAAACTTGGTCTCACTCTTAGAGCAGCGAATGGCTTGCGTAGAGCAAGTGATTGCCTATAAACAGCAAGAAGGCTTGCCGATTCTTGATCAAAACAGGGAGAAATTTGTTCTTGACAAAGTTGCTAAACTTGTCCAGCAAGTAGACTACCAAGAGGCTATTATCAAGACTTTTGAAGATATCCTGCGCCAATCACGTGATTATCAAGCGACTAAGCTAGTGACTAAGGACCAATAGCCTAAGCTTATGCTTCTCATACATAGCAGTTTTGGCCGTTTTTTACTAAATACTTTCATTTACTGAGATCAAAGGAAGTTTCGATCTCTTTTCTTATAGTCATCCCTAGAGATCATATTTTTGAACCCTTCGCTAGCTCAAATAGCATTTCCTTAACTTTTTTCTTGCATTTGTCACGAAATGTGTTATAATTTTTATAGTTAACTAGTTAAGTTTTTTAGACAAGGAGAATTCATGGCAAAAAAATCTAAAATTGCAAGATACCAAAGACAACTACGCCTGATTGAACAGTATGCTGATTTGAGACGAGAGCTCAAGGAAAAGGGGGATTACGAGGCCCTTCGCAAGCTTCCTCGCGACTCTAATCCTAATCGATTAAAAAATCGAGACCGGATCGATGGTCGACCGCATGCTTATATGCGTCAATTTGGTGTCAGCCGGATTAAATTCCGTGAATTAGCCCATAAAGGGCAATTGCCTGGTGTCAAAAAAGCCAGCTGGTAAACTGCATTCATTTTCATTTTCACTCCAGAGAGAAAGGACTACTACTAGTTCTTTTTCTTTTATCTTTTTTTGAGATTTTTGATTTATTTTATCTCTTTTTGTGATATAATGTTTCTGGAGGAATTTGTAATGACTGAACTTGGACAAATCATTAAAAGCATTCGTAAGCAAAAAGGACTCACTCAAAAACAAATGGCTGAGCTAACAGGTTTTAAGCAAAATACTATTTCCAATCATGAGAATGGCCGACGTGGTCTAAAGGAAAGTGATCTAGCTATCTACGCTAAGGCTTTGGAGATGCTACCAAAAGATTTTTTTGAAACAGACAAAGATCAAAAATCTAACAGCATCTCCCTTCATCCTCAGGTCCTTGCCCTGGATAAGGCCCTCAATGCAGAGAATCACGAAGATTGGATTAGCTATGGTACAGAATTGCTTGAAGAACAGAATCAACAAAATCGTCCTCTGATTGAATATCGAGTATACGAAAGACTTTCTGCCGGTCAAGGGAGTAACTATTACGAGGATTACCACTATGATTCGGTTTACTATGACGAAGATATTTCGCATGACTTAGCCAGTTGGATTTACGGAGACTCGATGGAGCCAGCTTACCTTAATGGAGAGGTAGCGCTCATCAAAGAGGCTAGCTTTGATCTTGATGGAGCAGTCTATGCTGTAGCTTGGGCTGGCC
Source organism: Streptococcus rupicaprae (assembly GCF_040545225.1). Taxonomy (NCBI): domain Bacteria; kingdom Bacillati; phylum Bacillota; class Bacilli; order Lactobacillales; family Streptococcaceae; genus Streptococcus; species Streptococcus rupicaprae. The sequence goes on from NZ_JBEPLO010000003.1 coordinate 57,696, forward strand.
AAACCTATATCAAAAGAGTTTATTTAGAAGAAGATGGCTTCCGCCTGGTATCCCTAAATCCGAAATACGCACCCTTATTTGCCCACAAGGACGAAGAGCCTCGAATTGTCGGCAAAGTTGTTGGTCATTTTATGCCTTTAGAAGTCTAGATTTCAAAAGATTAGTAATCCCATAAAAAAAGAAAAACCTTGTCCAAAGGTTTTTTTCAATATAAATCTCCCCTGCCGGAATCGAACCAGCGACTAATTCTTAGGAGGAACTTGTTATATCCACTTAACTAAGGGGAGAAATCTACATCCCTAGCATACTGAAATTCCCGTCTTCTGTCAAGTCTGAGGCAAGAAAACAACTGAAAAGCAAGAGTAAACGATTTCCTCTAACTAAAATGAGCCGTCAAGGAAAACCGTTCCGTGCTGTTCATGTCAAACAGATCTGACAAAGGTCAATTCTTGGTCTGTCGAGAGTACTTCACGGTACTCGAAACCATCAAAACGGAGCGCTTTTAAGCCTTCTATATCTTGAATGCTTCCTTCAACCAGAGCATTGAGGCATTGGCCTCTGCCCTTTTTGGAAATGGTAGAATGGGTCTTAAGTTGACCCTCTTTTTCTTCGACAAATTTCAGACGGACCATGCGATCTTGGATTGCCTTTGAAAAGACTGTTTCAAACTCACTGGACAAGAGTGAAATAATCAAGTCATCCCCTTGAACAGCCTGATCAAAGCTCTTACGCCAATGGGCTTTTAAACTGGCCCCCTTGACCTTAAACCCCATTAGAAAATCCAAACGATGGGGAGCGATAGCTTCAAAAACATTGATCAGGCCATAGAGCGCCGAGGTGATGAAGACGTGCTCCCGCAGATAGGCCTCCTGATTTTCGGTCAGCTGATGGCGCTTCATTCGCCGATACATCAGCCCATCAAATAGGTGCCAAGCGGGGTAGGTTGTCCCATTTCCACTCAATAATGCTTGCCACCGCTCAGCTTCCTTCTGGGCTGCTTCAGGCTTCAGCTTGTAATGCTCTGCCAATTCACCAAGACTGAGTTGCGCTAGCTCTTGGACAATTTCCTGGGTTTCTTGTGACAAGCCATCTGACTTATAATCGGCCGTTTTAAGGTTCATTTCTTTGGCTGTTGGAAGTAAAATTTTCATAAACTCATTGTATCAAAATTTCCATCTCTTGTCCCGCCTGATGGTGCCAAGAGACGCAAGCCATTAAGAATCACCAAAATCGTTGAACACTCGTGAAAGATCACGCCCTGGGTCAAATCTAACAGCCCCAAAAGGTTTAAACCAACCAAGACCCCCATTACCCCTACAGCAAACCAAATATTTTGCCCAATAATCCTTTTGAGTTTTCGGCTGAGTCGGTAAACCTCCAAGAGTTTTCCCAGATGATTTTTTACCATCACAATATCCGCAGTTTCCATGGCGACTGAAGCCCCTGTTCCCATGGCAATCCCGATTGTCGCATGAGCTAAAGCGGGCGCATCATTGATCCCATCCCCAATCATGGCCACAACTTGGTTCTGACTGGCTTTTTGAACCAGAGAGGCCTTGTCTTGGGGGAGGCAGTTGGACCGATAACTTGTAATGCCTAAGCTACTAGCGATCATTGCAGTGACCTGTTCGTTATCGCCGGTCAATATCTCTACCGCAATGCCTTCTTTTTGAAAACCGCTCACTGCGCTAAGGGCTTCTGGACGCAACTGATCAGCCAAGGAAAAATAGCCGAGAACCTCATCTTTATCGGCTAAGAACACGCTGGTCCTTTCTGCTTCTGCTTGCTTTAGGTAATGGTGCGGATCTGCTAATCCTTCTAAGAGGCTCGCTTTGACTAGCCTTAGCTCCTTGTAACTCAGACCATGACCTGCTAGTTCCCAAACTCCCTTTAAAGAACTGTCCATTAAAACGCCATCCTCTTCAAGTTGCTTGACAATCGCTTGAGAAATAGGGTGTTGAGACTGCTTTGCCATTCCTAAGACAAGGGGCAAGACATCCAAAGCTATCTGATAATCGACCACCTGAAAATGGCCTTGTGTCAAAGTTCCTGTCTTATCCGTAAACATCGACTCCAAGTCAGCTAAAAGGCTCATGACCCTGCCTCCCTTGACCAGAACACCTAGTCGTGCAGCATGGCTAATAGCGCTCAGACTCGCTGGCGTGACTGACGCCACTAAGGCGCACGGACTGGCCACCGTCAACAAGACCATCCCGCGATAGAAGGCTTCTTGAAAAGGCAAGCCTTGGATTCCCATCAGACCAAGGATGAAGACTGGAATGCTCAGTAAAACAGCTGGTACAAAATAAGTCTCAAAACGCTCCACTCCTGTCTCTAAAGAAGAAGGACGATCTTGGGCTTCTTGCACCAGTTGGATAATTTTCGAAAAAACGGTCTGCTCACTGGTCTTTGTGACCTGAATCTGGACAGGATGTCCCAGATTGATGGTTCCAGCAAAGACCTCATCGCCGACTGCTTTGTCAACAGGAATAGATTCCCCCGTCAAGGCCATCTCACCGGCGCTAGTCTCTTGCAGGCAATACCCATCCAAAGGGAACTGTTCTCCTTTAGCAACCAGCATGAGCTCGCCAATGGCCATTTGGGCGGTGGAAACTTCTTCTAGTTGACCGTCTTCCGTCAATCGTTTGGCTGTTACTGGAACTAAGGTTAAAAGCTGGGTCAAGCTATCGCTGGACTTAGCTGTCACATAATTTTCCAAAACCTCTGCCCCTGAAAAGATCAGAAGTAAAAGGGCCGCTTCTGCCAGTTCTCCAATAGCAACCGCACCTATGGCCGATAAAATCATGAGCAAGTCCACGTTGAGCTTCTTTTCCCTTAGGCTAAGTCGGCAAGCCTTGAGGGTCGTAAAATAGCCCAAGAAAAAGAGCGCCAAACCTAAGAAAATCAAGGCTAGCCCATCTGCAATCTTCTGCCCGACTAATCCTGCTATTAGAAAAAATGCTCCTAACATCAAAAACTGGGCTGGGCGGTTCTTTTTGAAATAGTGTTGCATATAGCCTCCTCCCAAGCGGTAACAAAAAAGTGCGCACCTAAGGACAGTTTTCTACTGTCTCACAGGTACGCACTCCGTGCTGTATTCTGCTGTCTTCAGACTCGAAGACCCGGCTGCATGATGCTTGATCACCGCTTGTTCATCTTTTATTTGCTCTTATTTTACCACTTTTTACAGGTCAGTTCAAGCCTTTTTAGCGAACTGAGAAAAGTTGCACAATTTCATTTTTCTTGCTAATGCGGGAAATTTAAGCTACAATAAAGAAAATCTGTAGGGGGACACCTTATGACCAGCAAGTATCAACAGATTGTGGAAGACATTAGAGCTCAGATTACCAGCGGACAATTAGCTACTAGTGACAAACTGCCCTCCATTCGTCAACTCAGTAAGCAATACGCCTGCAACACAGATACCGTTCAAAGAGCACTGATGGAACTACGTCACCAGCACCTCATCTATCCCATTGCCAAATCCGGCTACTATGTCCTTGAAACGCCTGAAACGAAAACCGACCTCCCGCTTCCTGAATCGGACATAGCTAATCTAGCCTACGATGACTTCCGGCTCTGCCTTAACGAAAGCCTGATCGGCCGAGAAACTTATCTCTTCAACTACTACCATAAGCAAGAGGGGCTGGAAGAACTCCTTCATGAAGTCCAAAAACTGTTAATAGCTTCCGATGTCTACAGTAAGATAGACCAACTCGTTATAACGACTGGAACCCAACAAGCACTTTACATTCTCAGTCAGATGACTTTCCCAAATGGCAGAGCTGAAATCTTGTTGGAAGAACCCACCTATCCTCGGATGATTGAATTGGTCAAGCATCTCAAGCTCCCTTATCAAACCATCAAACGCGATTGGGAAGGAATAAATCTGAAAAAACTCGAACAGCTCTTTCAATCCGGTAATATCAAATGGTTTTACACCATGCCACGTCTGCATAATCCCTTGGGGCACTCCTACTCCTCATCAGAGAAAAAAGCCATTGTTTCCTTAGCGCAGCGCTATGATGTCTATCTGATAGAGGATGATTATTTAGTTGATTTTGACAGCAAGCACCAGGCACCGTTACATTATTTTGATACTAATCAGCATGTGATCTATATCAAATCTTTTTCAGCAGCTATTTTTCCAGGTCTACGCTTAGCCACTGTTGTCCTACCACCACTGCTGCTCAAGGAATTCCTAGCACACAAGCAGGTCATGGACTACGACACAAATCTTATTTTGCAAAAGGCACTGGCACTTTACATTAAGAACGGCATGTTCTCCAAAAATGTAGCTAGCCTTAAACGGCAATTTTTAGCCAATCAAGCCCAAAACCAAAAAATTCTCGAAACCAATCATTTCCCGCTGCCCTACCAACTGCTCAACCAACAGGTAATCGTAAAACTTCCTAGAGATTTCTTAACCAAACCCTTTCTCAAACAGCTAGAGATGCTGGATCGCCTTCTTGCTAACCAGTTGTCTCACAGACCTAATCCAGAGTTTATCCGTCTTAAAGATAGGACGGACCTTGACCATTTCCTAGCCCTACTAGAATCCCATGCCCCCTTCAAACCTGAGAGCCAATAATCTGGCAAATCAAGTGTTCAATCAAAATTTTCTATGAAAAGTAAAAGCTAACTTATACTCTTTGAAAATTAACTAAAAAAGAAAAACCGAAGATATGACCAACTTGGATCAAGTCTTCAGTCTCTAACTGGAACTTCTTTGTTCCGGTTTTTTAATTTGTCATCATACCAGCCTGCAGTTGGTACATCTTATGATAGGTCCCCTCCTTGGCCAGCAATTCCTCATGGGTCCCGCTTTCAATGATCCGTCCCTTATCCAAAACATAGATGCAATTTGCATCCTGGATAGTTGACAAGCGGTGGGCGATTGCGATGGTTGTACGACCGCGGCGCATCTTGCGCAAGGAACCTTGAATGATTTCCTCTGTCTCGGAGTCAATATTGGCGGTCGCTTCATCTAAAATCAATATCTTAGGCTGGGTTGCCATGGTTCTTGCAAAGGCAATCAGCTGACGCTGACCAGATGAGTAGGTCGTTCCACGCTCGGTAACTGGATTATCATAACCAAGTGGCAACTGGCTGATAAAGTCGTGCGCATCGACAAAGCGCGCTGCTTCTTCGACCTCATTGTCCTTAAGATTCTGATACATCCGAATATTGGAAGCAATTGTCCCGTGATACAAGAAGGGATCCTGGAGGACCAAGCCGGTTTCCTGGCGCAATTCCTCTTCAGAATAGTCTTTGATGTTTTCACCATCGATGGTAATTTCTCCGCGGTCAAAATCATAGAAGCGCATAAAGAGATTGATGATAGAGGATTTACCAGATCCTGTAGACCCAACAAAGGCGATGGTTTCTCCCTGTTTGACCTCGAAGGAAATATCTTTCAGCACGTCTTTTTTCCCATCATAAGAAAAACTCACATGCTTGAAGGCAATATCGCCTCGCTGAATTTGCAAGGACTGATTAGCTTGGCTCGGTTCAAACTGATCCAAGTCAATCATCTCAAACACGCGCCGCGCTGAAATCACAGACGTCTGCAAGGTAGCGTAGTTCTGAGTCACTTCAATCAAAGGATCAAAGAGCTGAGACACATACTGGATAAAGGCATAAATCAATCCCGCCGAGAAGCTAGAGGTTTCCCACTTGAGACCAAAATAGGTCAAAATAAGGGCATAGGCCAAGATTTTCAAAAGCGACATGGCTGGTCGCAAAAAGAGTGAATTGAGGTTGATGGAACGATTGGTGTAGGCCATGTGTTCCTCATTAATGTCCTCGAATTCCTTGATCAAGCGGCTTTCCTGGCGAAAGGCCTGGATAATCCGCATTCCCTCAATCGACTCTGACAACTTCACATTGATTTCTGACAGTTTTTGACGAGTCATGGTCACAAGCTCTTCGGAATAGTGGCGGTAAAGAGCTACCGACCCCCAAATCACAGGCAGAAATAGGAGCATAAAGCAGGTCAACTGCCAAGACAAGCTGAACATAGCTGCTAAGGTAGCCACAAAGATAAAGCCAGATTTCAAAAAGCTGGAAAAGACCGTCGCAAACATATCAGCTACAGCCTGGGTATCGTTGGTCAAGCGGGACACGATGGCACCAGCCGGCGTCCGATCAAAATAGGCCATCCCTTGACGCTGAACATTGCTGAAGGCTTCTTGGCGCAGGTCACGCACCGTTGCATAGGCCACCTTGGCAAAGAGGTATTCGCCCAGATAAGAGCTGATTGCTCTAATCAGAACCATTCCAAATTTAGCGATGAGGACAACAATGGCAATGCTGGTAAAACCGTCCTGAATATGATGGTCAATATAGTAGCGTATCAGTAGCGTATCCGCCGTTGCTACAGCAGTGGCTAAAATGACAAAGAACAAGCCTGTCATCAAGACCCACTTGTAGGTGATGGCATAGGCCAGTAGGCGAGCCAGGACGCCTTTGGGTTTTTGGTTAGTTTTCATCAGCGTCTCCTTCCAAACTCTGGGCAATTTGTTGCGACTGGTAGGTCTCATAATACCAGCCTTGCTGAGCCATCAAGCTTTCATGATTGCCTCGCTCCTTGATAGTGCCATCCTCCATGACAATAATCACATCTGCATGGACAACAGCTGATAGGCGATGGGCTGTGATAATGGTCGTCTTGTCTGCTCGTTCTGCTTTCAGATTCTCCAAAATCAAGTGTTCTGTCTTAGCGTCAACCGCTGAGAGAGAATCGTCCAAAATTAAGATTTCTGGATTCATGATCAAGGCTCGACTCATGGCCAGACGTTGCTTTTGGCCACCTGATAAAGATACCCCGCGTTCACCAATCACAGTATCTAAGCCTTCTGGCATATCCTGGATATCCTCATAGACACCACAGAGCTTTGTCACACGCTCAACTTGGTCATCCGACAGCTCGGGATTGGCAAAGCGGATATTGTCCCGAATACTCGTCGCAAAAAGCATTTGATCCTGAGGCACATAGCCGATCAGACTCCGTAAATCGCTAAGGCTATAGTCACGGATATCATGACCATTAAGGGAAATAGCCCCATCTTGAACATCGCGCTCCCTCAAAAGCAGTTTTAGCAGGGTTGTTTTTCCAGACCCTGTCACACCAACGATGCCCAATGTTTGTCCTTTTTCTAGACTAAAATGAACATCACTCAACGTTGTCAAATCCTCATAAGCAAATGAATCAATCGCATAGGTCAACGAACCATTTTCAATCTGAGCAAGAGTCTTGTGACTATCCTGTATGTCACTTTCCTGGGACAGGAGAGACTCGATCCGCTCGTAGGAAACCGTTCCCCGTTGAATCACATTAAAGAGGAAGCCCATGGCCATCAAGGGCCAAACCAGCATGTCCAAGTAAGTAATAAAGGTAACCAGTTCTCCAATGGTCAACTCCCCTTGGCGAATCAAGACCGATCCAACAATCAAGGTTAGGAGATAAGAAATCCCGACGAAGAAAAGAACAAAGGGACTAAAGAGGGAATTATAACGGGCAGATAGAATATTCTTCTCATAAACCGTTTGATTGATATCAGCAAAGCTCTCCGTCTCTTCCTTTTGGTAGCCAAAAGACTTGGTCACCTTGACCCCAGAGACCGACTCCTGAACCTTATTGTTCAGATCCGAGAAGGCTTCTTGGGCAGCCTTAAAACTAGCGTGATTTTTCCGTCCCAATCGGCTGGTCGCGAAGGCCATCAGAGGTAGGGGCAAAACAGCAATCAGGGTCAAGCGCCAATCAATAGCAAAAATCATAGTCAGCAAGGTTACCAGGGCTGTAATCGATGCATCAACCGCTGACATGACACCACCACCAGCAGTATTGGTGACCGCATTGATATCATTGGTCGCATGAGCCATCAAATCCCCCGTCCGATAGTTTTGGTAAAAGGATGGTGACATCTTGGTAAATTGTTCAAACAAGCGCAACCTCAGAATACGTGCTAAACGATTGGCCGTTCCAAAGATATAGATTCGCCAAATATAACGCAGGCCATACATAATAAAACCTGACATGACCAACCAGAAAACATTGAGCCACAACTGACTCGGCGTCAAGTCCTTCTGCGTGATATGATCGACAATATGGCCTATCACCCGCGGCGGAATTAAATTAAATACCGCTACAAGGCTAAGAGAGAATATCCCAATCAAGTAGCGTCTTTTTTCTAGCTGGAAAAACCAGCCTAATTTTCTTAACAGTTTCATCCTTGCCTCCCCTATATTCGACTGCATATAATTAGAAGTCTTACGTACAACCACCTATTATACGCCTTTTTCAGAGGAATTTCAATGGCTGACCTCGAAAAAACACGCTTTAGGAATGAAGATAATACATGTAACTATTTTCTAGCCACATACTTTTTTAGAAAGTTTCTTGAAAAAATTCGTTAATTGGTACTATTCTGTTGATGTCACAGAAATGATGCCACAACTGTCATCTAATACTCAAAGAAAATCAATCTAGCCTAGGAAACGAAGCTGATGATAGAACTGGAGTTCATCGAAGCGAGTTGATAACAGCTATCTTTGATTTTCAAAGAGTATAAACAGTCACTACTTCTCGGAAAAACTGTTTTCTGAAATCGTCTTCTCTTCATGTGTTTGGCATCTTGAAAAAATAAATGGCCAAACGAGAGTTGCATTTTCGGTATAATACTTAACAAAAATCAGAATCTGAAGTATAATAGTTATATGACATTTACACAAGAACAAATCACAGAACTCAAATCAGCCCTCAAGGATAAACAGCTCTCTTCCTATCACAAACGGATTCAAGCAGTCTATTTGCGCTCACAAAAGTTGACTTACAAAACTATTTCTGACTTAATCGGTTTATCGCATGATACCATTTGGCGTTTGGTGAAAAAATATGAACAAGAAGGTCTCTCTGCTCTAACCCATGATGCACGAGGGGGACGTCATCGTTCTTATCTCACTTACGAAGAAGAAAAAGCCTTCTTAAAAGAACAGTTTGTTGGTAGTGCTTCAGGACAATTTGTCACCATTGCAGAGATGCATGAGGCTTATCAAAATAAAATCGGGAAAAAGACAACCCGAGAAGGATTCTATGCGCTGCTGAAGCGTCACGGGTGGCGCAAAGTGACACCAAGATCCGAACACCCTAAAAAGGCAGATGGGAGTGGGAAAGAACTCCAATAAACGAAAAAGAGTTTGTCTTCCCACCCCGCACAGTTGATTAGGTCAGTTTTGGAGCTTATAAAGCGAACAAAGCTGCCAATCAACCACTGCGTCAAGCTATTTTTATACCATAGTTTCAATAGAGCTGACTTTTTGCCCAGCCTCGTCTAAAAATAAAATCTACCTTCGATAAGACAAGAAAACGCTTTAAGCATAGCCGTCGTTACCATAAAGTCAGACTTCGCTTTCTTATCTCTAGGCTCAGGAAAAAGTCTGCTCTCCCCAGCAGACTTTTTTGTACCAAGATGAAGCAGGGTTCGGTCGGATCAGTAAAATTGGGAAGGCTTGGGCACCAAAAGGTGTACGCCCTCATGTTCACAGCCACTATATCCGAGAATACCGATACTGCTACGGGGCTGTTGATGCGCATACAGGAGAATCCTTCTTCATCATTGCTGGTGGCTGTAATACAGACTGGATGAACGCATTTCTCAAGCAATTATCGGAAGCCTATCCTAATGATTACATTTTACTAGTCATGGATAATGCCGTATGGCATAAATCCAGCACCTTAGAGAAACCTGCCAATATTGGTTTTGAGTTCATCCCACCTTATACGCCTGAGATGAATCCGATTGAGCAAGTCTGGGCTGAGATTCGTAAGAGAGGGTTTAAGAATAAGGCCTTTAAGACGCTTGAGGATGTCATTGACAAGCTACAGGAAGTGATTCAAAGTCTGCATTGGTCTGTGTTGAAACCCATTGTTCACAGAAATTGGGTCTTTTCAGATTTTGATGTTAAATGAGTATAAGAGTCTCTACATGGCCATACCAATCCCCACTATCTGTCAGTCCAAATCAGTCCTGAGTAAATACGAGGATAATACGTCTTTCCGGATGCTGTTTTATTATGATATTGAAAGGCCTGGACATTGTCCAGGCCTTATTGAGCTTATTTAGACTTGATATAGTTGACGCCATCTGCTTTAGGGGCAACTGCTTTTCCAAAGAAGGCAGCTAAGGCTACAACTGTGATGACATAAGGAGCAATCTGCAGGTAAACAGCCGGAACCTTGGAGAGGAATGGAATCTGGTTGCCGATAACCGCCAAACTCTGGGACAAACCAAAGAAGAGACTGGCTAACATGGCTCCAATCGGATTCCATTTCCCAAAGATAACAGCCGCCAAGGCGATAAAGCCTGATCCGACAATGGTAGTCCCTGAGAAGTTGATATTAACCGATTGAGCGCTGACTGCACCACCGACACCACCTAGGAAACCAGCAATCAAAACACCCGCATAACGCATAGCATAAACGTTAATCCCCAGGGTATCTGCCGCCTGAGGGTGTTCCCCAACAGAGCGCAGACGTAGACCGAACTTAGTTTTATAGAGGATGAACCAGGCCAGCAGTGCTGTCGTAATAGCCACATACCCCATCAGGCTAGTGTTCTTAAAGAACAAGTCACCTAAGACAGGAATATCCTTAAGTATAGGGAAGGAGAATTTCCCAAAAGAACGGGTGATACTATCTGTCTGACCTTTTCCGTAAAATACTTTAATCAGAAAGACAGATAAGGCTGGTGCCAGAAGGTTCAAAACCGTACCGGAGACAACGTGATCCGCCCGCAAGGTAATGGTCGCTACCGCATGAATCACTGCAAAGAGCAGGCCCGCCAAGCCACCAACTAAGACAGCTACTAGGGGGGTTGATTTCCCAAGGGCATCTGCAAACTCGATGTTAAACACAACACCAGCAAACGCTCCGATGACCATAATCCCTTCAAGACCGACGTTAACAATACCAGCTCGTTCTGAGAAGACACCTCCAAGGCTGGTGAAAATCAAGGGTGCTGAATAAATCAGCATCTGCGAGATTAAGAGGATTAAAATAGACATTGTACTCATCTTATTTCGCTCCTTTCACAGTTTTTTTGGCCTTGAGCAATTGTTCAAAGATAAATTTCACCCCGATAAAGAAGATGATTGAAGCAGTCACAACGTTAATCAACTCTGGTGGAATACCTGCACGAACCATCCCTGGCGCTCCAATGGAAAGAACACCAAAGAGAAAGGCTGCAAATGGAATGCCTAGAGGCGAATTAGTTGCTAGAAGGGCAACAGACATCCCGTTGAAACCGATAGCTAGGTTGGCCCCTTGGATGTAAACGTTTTGGAAGGTCCCTAGTCCTTCAACCGCACCGCCAAGACCTGCCAAGGCACCTGAGATAATCATGGACAGGATAATGGTCCGCTTAGCAGACATGCCCGCATAATCCGCCGCAGTCGCATTGAGACCAACCGAACGGATTTCAAAGCCTAGGGTTGTCTTGGTCATGAGGAACCAGATAATCACTACTGCAATCAAGGCAAAGAAAATCCCAATATTCATCCGAGAATTATCGGTCAAAGCACGTAACCATTCTGTCTGATAAGACGCATTGGCTGAGACGTTGATACTAGAATCTGTATTTTTCATCAAATCATCCGCAAAGACATTACGGATAATATGGTTGCTGACATAAAGCAAGATATAGTTCATCATGATGGTCACGATGACTTCACTGGTGCCAAGATAGGCCCGCAGGATACCTGGTATGGCGCCTGCAATTCCACCAGCAATCATGGCGATAAGAACAGTTCCCAAAATCAAGAGAGGACGAGGAAGGTCTGGATTTGCTAAAGCAAACCAACCAGAGAAAACCCATCCGACCAAGGCTTGACCAGCTAGACCGACGTTAAAGAAACCAGCACGGCTAGCAACTGCAAAACCAAGAGCAGTGAAGACTAGAGGTGCCATAGCCCGAAAAATCTCTCCAATAGATTTGACCGAACCAAAAGCTGAATAAAAGAGTTCCTCATAGCCCCAGATTGGATCGTAGCCAAACACCAGCATAATAATGGCGCCTAGAAGCAAGCCTGAAAGCACAGCTAATAAGGGAATCACTAAATTTTGTGTTTTCTTAGACATGACTCTCTCCTTTCTTTAAATAACCACCAGCCATCAGGACACCAAGTTCTTGCTTGTTCGTTGTAGCAGGATCGACAATCCCATGAATGCTGCCATCGTGGATAACTGCGATACGATCTGATAAATCAAGAATTTCGTCCAATTCAAAGCTGACCACCAGAACAGCCTTACCTTTGTCACGTTCCGCAATAAGACGCTTACGGATGTACTCAATGGCTCCGACATCCAGGCCACGCGTCGGCTGACTGACAATGAGGAGGTCTGGATCACGGTCTACTTCACGCGCAATAATGGCTTTTTGCTGGTTACCGCCAGAAAGGGCCTTGGCAGGAACGTATTCACTGGCCGCACGTACATCAAACTCATCCATCAGCTGTCTTGCCTTTTGATTGATGGCATTGTAATTTAGAATACCATTTTTAGAAATCGGTTCCTTGTAATAGGTCTGGAGGGAGATATTTTCTGCAATAGTCATATCCAAGACCAAACCATCTCTGTGGCGATCTTCAGGGACATGACTGACCTGCATTTCGGTGATTTTACGTGGAGACTTGCCAACAACATCCTCACCCTTGATCAAGATTTGACCAGATTTGACCTTGCGAAGGCCGGTAATAGCCTGAATCAACTCGCTCTGACCATTGCCATCAATTCCTGCAATCCCGACAATCTCACCGGCACGAACATCCAAAGAGAGATTCTTGACAGCTGGAATCCCACGGTTTTCATCAACGACCAGATCCTTGATCGACAGAATGGTTTCTTGGGGATTGGGAGCAATCTTTTCCGTTTTAAATGAAACCGAACGTCCAACCATCCACTCAGCCAAGTCTGCGTTGGTTGCACCAGCAACTGGAACCGTCTGAATGGATTTCCCACGACGAATAACCGTTACTGAGTCTGCTACCGCACGGATTTCATCGAGTTTATGTGTGATTAGGATGATGGATTTACCTTCCTTGACCAAGGTTCGCATAATTTCTAGCAATTCCGTAATTTCTGCTGGTGTCAGAACGGCTGTCGGCTCATCAAAAATCAAAAGATCTGCACCGCGGTAAAGAGTTTTCAAAATTTCTACCCGTTGCTGCGCTCCGACTGTAATATCAGCCACCTTGGCTGTCGGATCAATCTTCAAGCCATATTTCTCAGAAAGCGCCATGATATCTTGAGTGGCTTGGTTAAGGTCAAGTATACCGCCCTTTGTCGTCTCAGTACCTAGAATGATATTTTCAGCAACGGTAAAGGCTTCAACCAACATAAAGTGCTGATGAACCATCCCAATCCCTAGGCGTGAAGCTTTAGACGGTGAATCAATAGTCACCGATTCGCCATTGATGACAATCTCACCACTGGTTGGCTCTAACAGACCAGCCAGCATGTTCATCAGAGTGGATTTGCCTGCACCGTTTTCACCAAGCAAGGCGTGGATTTCACCCTTTCTGACGTTTAAGTTAATATTATCATTGGCCGTAAATTCACCAAAGCGTTTGGTAATGCCACGCATCTCAATGACATAATCCTGTCCCATAGTCCTATCCTTTCAGATCTTTATTTTTGGTCAGTAAAACCCACCTTACTAGATGAGCTTTACTGAGAAAAAATACTCTCAGCTCCCATAAAAGGCGACCGGCTAAGGTCGCCTCAAGAAGAATAATGATAAAAGATTAGTTATCTTCTTTTTCAGGTTTTTCTGGTACTTCTACCTTACCATCTAAGATAGCTTGCTTAGCTTCAGCCACTGCTTTAGCTGCATCCTCAGACAAGTTAGTTTCTGCCAACTCTACACCCTTATCTTTAAGTGAGAAGGTTACAACTTCACCACCAGGGAAGTTACCCTTAACAGCTTCTGACGCAAATTGCTTAACAGAGTTACCCACTTCTTTGATTGTTGAAGCCAAGACGAAGTTAGAGTCCTTACCGTCTTTAGACGTGTAGTTACCTTCTGCAGATTGGTCACGGTCAACACCGATTACCCAAACCTTATCAGCTTCATCACGCGTTTCATTTTCAGCCTTAGCTGCCGCGAATACACCGTTACCAGTACCACCTGAAGCATGGAAGATCACATCTGCACCAGCAGCGTATTGAGCAGCCGCAATGGTTTGACCCTTAGCTGCATCAACGAATGAGCCTGCATAGTCTACAGTGATTTTAATGTCTTTGCTAACAGATTGAACACCTGCTACGAAGCCAGCTTCAAAACGGTCAATAACGACACTTTCCATACCACCGATAAAGCCGACATGATTAGTCTTAGTAGACTTAGCTGCCGCTACCCCAGCAAGGTATGATGCTTCATGGTCTGCAAAACCGATGCTGACAACATTATCCAAATCTGGAACAACACTATCGACGATAGCAAAATGTGCATCTGGATTGTTAGCAGCCGCTTCCGCAACAGCCGTTTCAAGAGCGAAACCGATACCAAAGACGAGGTTGTAGCCACCAGAAACTGCTGAATCCAAGTTCGTCACATAGTCAGACTCGCTGTTAGACTGGAAGTAAGTAAATCCGTTATCTTTAGAATAACCATTTTCTTTACCCCAAGCTTGCAAACCTTCCCAAGCTGACTGGTTAAAGGAACGGTCATCAACACCACCAACGTCTGTTACGATGGCTGCTTTTACAGTACCTTCCCCTTCAGCTGCAGAAGATGATGTCGCAGCATCTTGTTTAGCAGTACGGCTTCCACAAGCAGCGAGCGATAGGGCAGCAAGAGCTGTAAGACCTAAACCAACAAATTTTTTGTTCATTTCTGAACCCTCCTAAAAAATTTTGCGCAACTTCTGTTGCAAAGTACCAGCCACGATGACTGTCCAGATTTATGTCAAATCTGTAAATGAATATGGAAGTAACTCCCCGACTGTCATCTCGACTGTCGTTTTGTGTCTAGAAACTAAGGTTACTGGCATGTCTTTATCAAAGAACTCTGCCATGACCTGTCGGCAAGCCCCACAAGGCGAAATAGGATTTTCTGACGTTCCATAAACAACTAGTTCCGAAAAATCCTTGTAGCCTTCAGAGACAGCCTTAAAAATCGCTGTACGCTCCCCGCAGTTGGTCAAACCAAATGAGGCATTCTCAATATTGCAGCCTGTAAAGACCTGACCATCCTTGGTCACAAGTACTGCTCCGATTGGAAAATGTGAATAGGGCACATGGGCATGTTCACTAGCCTTGATAGCCAACTCAATCAACTCAGTAGTCGCCATCAGCCTGCAATCCCTTCATGATCGCAACGCCTGAAGAGGCGCCGATACGATTGGCACCAGCTTCAATGAAGGCATTGGCATCCTCTAAGGATCTTGCCCCACCTGAAGCCTTAACGCCCATCTCCGGTCCAACAATTTTTCTCATCAGACCGATATCATGCACATTAGCACCGCCTGTTGAAAAACCAGTGGATGTTTTAACAAAGTCTGCACCTGCTGACTTGGCCAATTCACAAGCGACAATCTTTTCCTTGTCTGTCAAAAGGCAGGTTTCAATGATGACTTTTACTAGCTTATCTCCGCTAGCCTCCACAACAGCCTTGATATCTTCTTCCACCAGCTCCAGGTCGCCAGATTTCAGAGCACCGATATTGATGACCATGTCAATTTCATCTGCGCCATTTTCAATGGCGTCCTTAGTTTCGAAGGCCTTAACAGCAGGAGTATTAGCGCCAAGCGGGAAACCGATCACTGTACACACCTTGACATCTGTGTCTGCTAGTTCTTTTGCAGCCAACGAAACCCAAGTTGGATTGACACAGACGCTGGCAAAATCATACTCCTTAGCCTGAGCAATAATCTCTAAAACCTGATCCTTGGTACTCTCTGGTTTTAAGAGGGTATGGTCAATATATTTGTTTAATAACACTTTAATCTCCTTTCAGTTATGAAATAATTTCAAGGATTTCCTGACTTTGAATTGCTTCTGTATCTATTTTAACATTTTTTTGGAAATCTGCCAGCTCTTTTTGACTTAAAATTTGGTTTGTGTAAATTTTTGCAATAATTTCACCCGGTTTCACAGGATCGCCGACCTTTTTATCGAATACGATACCGGTTTCATAATCAAGAACGTCCGTCTTTACCGCTCGGCCTGCTCCTAACTTCATGGCAAAAATTCCAAATTCCAGAGCTGGAAGGGCTGTGATGTAACCCTCTTTCTCGGCCCTTACTTCTACGATTTCCTTGACCACTGGTTGACGGTAAAGATCTTTTAGATCCCCTCCCTGGGCTTCCACCATGGCTTCAAATTTCGCCAATGCCTGACCATTATCCAGATTAGCATGAATCTCTTCCACGGTTTTGTCAACACCAGCTAATCGCAGAAGAAGCTGAGCTAAATGACAGATAAAGTCCGTCACATCGTCACGTCCTTTACCTTGCAAGATATCCAAGGCTTCCAGAATTTCTAAACGATTTCCGATTGCGCGACCAACAGGCTGACTCATGTCCGTCAAGACAGCAACGGTTTGACGCCCGACAGCTTTTCCGAGACTCACCATGGTCTGAGCGAGCTCCCTTGCATCATCGATGTTTTTCATGAAGGCACCGTCACCGACAGTCACATCTAGCAAGATAGCATCTGCTCCAGCAGCGATTTTTTTACTCATCACAGAGCTTGCAATCAATGGGATAATGTCAACCGTGGCTGTCACATCACGAAGGGCATAAAGCAACTTGTCTGCCTTAACTAAATTCTCAGATTGTCCAATGACAGACAAACCAAGCTCCTGAACTTGCTTGATGAAATTGTCCTGACTTTGCTCGATTTTGAAGCCCTTAATGGCCTCAAGCTTATCCAAAGTTCCACCAGTATGCCCCAAACCACGGCCACTCATTTTAGCAACTGGAACATCAAATGAGGCGACTAAAGGTACTAAAATTAACGTCACCTTATCGCCGACACCACCTGTTGAGTGCTTGTCAACTTTGATGCCAGAAATAGCAGACAAATCAATCTGATCACCAGATGCCACCATTTCCATGGTCAAATGAGAAATTTCTTCTGTCGTCATGCCCTGGAAATAAATCGCCATAGCAAAAGCCGCCATTTGATAGTCTGGCACTGTCCCATTCACATAGCCTTCTATTAACCACTTGATTTCATCTGCGGTTAAAGCCTGGCCGTCACGTTTTTTTTGAATTAAATCAACTGTCCTCATCTTTAATGCTTTGCAGGATATAGTATCCCTTCTCCTTTCTTAAAATGTTTACATTCCCAAATACAGCCTCCATCTTGGCCTTAGCACTAGGAGCCCCTTGTTTCTTTTGGATGACAATGGTTAAGCTCCCCCCGTTTTTCAAGTAGTCCTTACTGCCAGAAATAATGGCGTGTACTACCTCCTTGCCTGCACGGATAGGAGGATTTGAAATGACGTGGTCAAAGTTCCCTGTCACTTTGTCATAGAGGTTAGACTGAAAAATCTGAGCTTGAACTTGATTGGCAACCGCATTTTTCTGGGCCAAATCAACAGCCCGTTCGTTGATGTCAATCAAAGTCGCTTCCACGCCCTGAGCCCTAGCCAAGGCCAGCCCAATAGGCCCGTAGCCACACCCTACGTCAAGAACGCGCTCACCAGCAGCGAAATCAAGACTATTAAGCAGGACTCGACTGCCAAAATCAATCATTTTCTTCGAAAAGACACCCGCATCGGTCAGGAAGGTCATGGAATGGCCAAGCAAGGTCACCCTTAGTTCATGAATATCGTGAGTAGCGTCTGGCTTTTCTGCATAATACATTTTTGTCATAAGCTTATTTTATCATAATTTTGAAAGCGTCTCAATTATCTAACTGGACTATTAGTATATCATTTCCGAAGATAATATGCAAGCGTTTTCTTTGAAAATAAAAGAAACTTTGTTATAATTGTATTATAGAGAATAGGCCCACAATACATTGTCTTGAAATGTAGCATCTAACTAAGCCGACTTACCAAAACAATGATTCCTAGCCAGTAGTCTATATAAATGTAAAAGGAGGACGACAAGTGAAAACAGGACTAAAACTACTATCTATCCTTATCGGTATAATCGCCTGCTATCTACTCTTATCTAGTTTTCAGCTAGAACGGGGAAGCACACAAGACCTCTACCGTATCATCGGAGGAATATCAATTCTTATTTCAAGCCTGCTCTTTTCCATCAGTCGCAAGCGATCATAATGGTAAATGCCTTGGTTTTATGACCGAGGCATTTTTTGCTAGATGACGACTTCAAGTAGCGCTAAGGCACCATTTTTTGCTATAATAGAACTAATTATCATATGAAAGAAGCCTATATGTTAAATGAATTTATTAACTTTGAGATTATTTCTCGCAGCAACTGGCAAAAGTTGCACCGCAAAACCACTCCTCCCTTAACTTCTCAAGAGTTGGAATCTGTCAAGTCCCTAAATGACCAGATTAGCCTTCAGGATGTGACGGATATTTACCTGCCGCTAACCAGCTTGATTCGTATCTATAAAAAAGCCAGCGAGGACCTCTCCTTCTCCAAAAGCCTCTTTATTCAAGAGCAAATCCGCCAACGACCCTTTATCATAGGCGTCTCTGGTTCAGTCGCTGTAGGCAAATCTACGACCAGTCGGCTCTTACAAATGCTTTTGTCTCGAACCTTTAAAAACGCCCGTGTTGAACTGGTTACCACCGATGGTTTCCTCTATCCTAATGCCGTTCTTAAAGAGAGGAATCTGATGGCTCGTAAAGGCTTCCCTGAATCCTATGACATGGAACTTCTGTTAAATTTCTTGGATAACATCAAAAATGGCCAAGAAGTCGAGATTCCTATCTATTCTCATGAGACTTATGATATCTTAAAAGACCAGTCACAAATCATTACGGCTCCTGACTTTTTAATCGTTGAAGGCATCAATGTCTTCCAAAATCCTCAAAACCAAGGCCTCTACATCAGCGATTACTTTGACTTTTCTATCTATGTAGATGCTGAGCCAAAGGACATTGAAAATTGGTACCTGGAACGCTTCACCAAACTGCTCGAATTGGCTGAGCATGATCCAAACAACTACTACCATCGCTTCACCAGACTTCCTTACAGCGAAGCGATTCAAGTGGCCAGAGACACCTGGCAAACCATCAATCTCCCAAACTTGCAACAGTATATCCAACCTACGCGCAGTCGAGCTGAAATCATTCTCCATAAGTCGGCCAACCATAAAATTGATAAAATCTTGCTAAAAAAATAAATAATGCTTGTCAAAGCCCCTAAATTCAGATATAATGGTATGGTTAGATTAAGATGGAGGTGAAAACATTGGCAAATATTAAATCAGCTATCAAACGCGCTGAAAAAAACGTTTCTCAAAACGCAAAAAACTCAGCACAAAAATCAGCGATGCGTACTGCGATTAAGGCTTTCGAAGCAAATCCTTCTGAAGAACTTTTCCGCGCTGCTAGCTCAGCGATCGACAAAGCAGAAACTAAAGGCTTGATCCACAAAAACAAAGCTAGCCGCGACAAAGCACGCCTTGCTTCTAAATTGGCTTAATACTGTCAACCACCGCATGGTGGTTTTCTTTTATCTCTTGGAGGTTTTTATGAAAATTGCGATTCTGGGCTACTCTGGTAGTGGAAAATCCACCTTGGCCAAGACCTTAGCCCACCGCTATCAGACCCCTAAATTGCATCTTGATACTCTCCAATTCTTACCTAACTGGCAGGATCGCCCCAAAGAGGATCTAATTACTGATCTGGGGGAGTTTATGGATTCTCACTCTTCTTGGATTATAGAAGGAAATTATAGTTTTGCGCATTATGAACGCCGATTGGCAGAAGCCGACCAAATCATCCTACTTCTTTTCCCTCGCTACTCATCCCTCTGGCGGGTCATCAAACGTTATTGGCAAAACAAGGGACAGGTCCGAGAGGATATGGCAGCAGATTGTCCAGAAAAATTAGACCTAGAATTTATCCTCTGGGTGCTTTACCATGGACGAACCCGAAGCGCTAGGAAGCGTTATAAAGCAATACAAACCCAGTATCCTGATAAGATGATCACTCTTAGGAGCCAAAAGGCTATTGATACCTTTCTTAAGGAACTATCGTCTTAGAGTGACTAAACATCGTATTTTTTCCAAGTGTATTTAAAAGGCCTGAGTCTTCTCTAAAACTCAAGCCTTTTTATGCTAAATTTATAGATTGTTAAGCTGCCTTACTGTAGCAATCATACTCCATGAAAATCCTTGTTTACATCTGGTTTTCTATGAGTGTTAGTATTTTAAAGCGGTAATCTCACTTCAAAAACAGTCCCCTTAGGATATCTATCCTGAATAGTGATTTGCCCACCCAACCGATCAACAATTTGCTTAGCTAGAGAAAGCCCAAGACCTAAGCCACCATTCTGGCGAGTTCTCGCCTTGTCAACACGGTAAAAACGATCAAAAATCTTCTTTTTATCTTCATCAGCAATTCCAATTCCATTGTCCTCAACAGTGATGACCAACTGCCGATCACGAAGACGTGATACCATATAAATATCACCGTCATCTTCCGTGTATTTGACCGCATTGTCAAACAAGATAGTCAAAACTTGTTTCAACAGCGTAATATCCATGCGAATCGTTTGCCGTACCAAATTATGCCCTACAAACCGTTTGCCCGTCTCATCTGCAATCAGGCTGTAATTGTCGAAAGTTGTCTCAAAAAACTCTGGCTGAATATCCTCTATAGTAACTTGGAAGTCACCATCCCGCCTGGCAATATTTAGCAGATTAGTCGTTAAAATCCTCATATTTCGAACTTCATCTAAGCTAGAGGCAATCGCTTCAAACTGATCCATAATGGTTGCTTCTGGTTTTCGAAAGAGGGCTTCCAAACGGTTTTGCAAAACTGTCAAAGGGGTCCGTAATTCGTGACTAGCATTCTCTACAAAGGCTTTTTGCTTTTCATAAGCCTCACGAATTGGCCGAATGGTCAATACAGTCAAAGCAACTGAAGCTAAAATAGAGATTAACCAAAATGATGCCATAACCACCATGACAATTTTCTTATTCTCTGCATTCATCAGTTTCAACTGACTAACGTTAATCAATAACATCGCATAGGTGATGTTCTCAAACCCCTCATCTTCAGAAACTTTAGTGACAATATATCGATAATCATCTATCCTGTCAAACGTTGTTTTAACTGAGACTTCTCTAACAGTATTCAAATCAGAAAAATTGGGTTTAATTCCATCTAAACCAAGGGTTGAATCATTGTCACTAACAATAGTATACTCATCATCAAACAATATCACATTGCTGTTTGCAGGTGCTCGGAGAATTTGATCTGAACCGCTTGGATTATGATTCTCATTCTTAGGATCTGCCTTAATTTTAAATTCACTAATATCAGGTCCTAGGATAGAACGAACTTGAGCTAGAAGAATGATCTTTTCAGGTTTTTCAGCAGATTGCAGAAGAGCCTCATCCGTTGTTCGATAAAGGGTCGCTGCCATGATTTGTAAAATAATCACAGTCATTATGAGAAAAACAAAACTAAAGATACTAGTATAGCGGAGAAAATAAGCGAAGGTATCTGACCTTAGCATTTTTCTGAATTTATCCCTCATGTTTTAAAATATACCCCACACTCCTTAATGTCGAAAGATTCGACTCAAATGTAGTCCCTTTTAACTTTTTACGAATTTTAGACATATAAACTTCTACAACTGAAACGGTTGTATCACTGTCAAAGCCCCAAATACGGTCAAAAATTTGGTTTTTGGGCAAAATGACATTTTGGTTTTGGAGGAAATAAATCAGCAAATCAAATTCTTTGCCCAAAAATTCTACTACCTTACCATCAATCTGAACAGTATTGGTAGACAAATTAACAGATACATTACCATACGAAAGCTGATTCTCTGTCAGTTTTCCGGAACGTTTCAACAGCGCTTGAATCCGCATTTTGAGTTCTTCTAAATAGAAGGGTTTGGTCAGGTAATCATCTGCCCCCAACTCAAAACCGTGCCCCTTATCGTCTAAACTCTCCTTAGCCGTCATGATTAAAACTGGCGTGAAAATCCCTTTTTGCCGCAGTTCTTTAAGAACTGTAAAACCATCTTTTTCAGGCAGCATCAAATCTAACAGGATTAAATCATAAACACCAGACTCCGCCTCGTACAGCCCTTCTTCACCATCAAAAACCTGAGTAACATCAGCAAAATCCTCCAAAAAATCAAAGACCGAATTCGAGAGGTTTAAATCATCTTCCACTAATAAAATTTTAATCATAACACTGTCTCCTTTGCTTATTTCCTTATTATAGCATGTTTTTTCTAAAAAGGCTGTTCCAATACTAAATCATTGAACAACTCCCTACTCTAGTTTACTCAAGTTTCCTTAAAGAAACCTCATCCAGTTTAAGACGCGGTCTTAAGAATATGGTATACTATCAGAAGTATTTCCCTTAAAAGGAGTTTTTTGTGTCTGAATTTCATCATTTATTTCCAGAAGCAAGGCGCCTGAGCTTTCCTCCAACTGATACCGATTTAGCTCTACCTTTGGAAGATGGGCAATGGCTGAGCTTTGACCCAGCTCTACTCAGTCCCCGTGAACAATATCTGATTCAAGCCGCCCAACATGCGAAAGCCTCAACGGATTCAATTACCCCTTGGATGGCTTACTTGGTTTATGGGCAGGGACAAGCCCCCCAATCATCAAAGAATCTCCAGTGGCTCCACGTCCATCTCCATCATCCTCAGAAAGATCTGATCAAGGATTGCCAAGAGAGCCTGGCAACTTTCTTTCCGAACAGGATTTCCTTTTTTAGTTTAGGTACAGATGATTTTTGTTTGGTTTTAAACCAAGAGACTTACTTCCAGGTGGAAGATCTCCTCAAGGAAACCTTGCCCAGTCTAGAATTTGACTTTGGAATGAAAATCTCGGTTGCCATCGGTCAAATTTGGCCTGATTACCTGGAAGATAACTGGCCAAGTCTTTTTCAACTAGAACAAAATCTCTTTCAATACTTGCTCCGAACAGCTAGACATGAGCAAGTTACCAGTTTTAGCCAGTTACTATTGTCCAATCAAAGGCAAAAAGAGACCAGTAAGCTCTATCAATTCCTTGCCCGCCTCATTACCCATCATGAGGATTTAGCAGAGACCATTCTCTCGCTTTGGAGTACCCAGGCTGTTCTGACAAAAACAGCTCAAAATCTTTATATCCACCGTAACACCTTACAATATCGCTTGGACAAGTTCCAAGAACAGACCGGACTTTCGCTCAGAAATATGGATGACTTAGCCGTCTGCTACCTTGCCCTTCTTAATCGTTAATCGTTCTTGTGCAAGTTGCACAAGAACGATTACTTTTTTTCAATCAGCTTGCACAAGAAAATAAGAGCGTTTTCATTTATAATAAATTTATAATCTTACAAGGAGGAACCTTTCATGGTCCAACTCAAATTAAACAATATTTACAAGCGCTATGAACGTAGCGACCACTACTCTGTTGAAAATTTCAACCTCGATATCAAAGACAAAGAATTTATCGTTTTCGTCGGCCCTTCTGGATGCGGGAAATCAACTACTCTTCGTATGATTGCTGGTCTTGAAGACATCACAGAAGGTGAGTTTTACATCGATGACCAACTGATGAACGATGTGGCTCCAAAAGATCGCGATATCGCCATGGTCTTCCAAAACTATGCCCTTTACCCACACATGACAGTTTACGATAACATGGCCTTCGGTCTTAAGTTGCGTAAATATTCCAAGGAAGATATCGACCGTCGCGTGAAGGAAGCTGCTGCCATCCTTGGTTTGACTGAACTTTTGGACCGCAAGCCTGCAGACATGTCTGGTGGTCAACGCCAGCGTGTAGCCATGGGACGTGCTATCGTCCGCGATGCTAAAGTCTTCTTGATGGACGAGCCACTCTCTAACTTGGATGCCAAATTGCGTGTCTCCATGCGTGCTGAAATCTCTAAAATTCACCGCCGTATCGGAGCTACCACTATCTACGTTACCCACGACCAGACTGAAGCTATGACCTTGGCAGATCGTATCGTTATCATGAGCTCTACCAAGAACCCTTCTGGCACTGGTACTATTGGCCGCGTTGAGCAAATCGGTAGCCCTCAAGAACTTTATAACGAACCAGCCAACAAGTTTGTTGCTAGCTTCATCGGTTCTCCTGCCATGAACTTCTTCAATGTTAAACTCGAAAATGGTGTCCTAACCAACGGTCGCAACTTTAACATCACCTTGCCAGAAGGCAAACGTAAACTCTTAGAAGAACAAGGCTACAATGGCAAAGAGATTATCTTTGGAATCCGTCCTGAAGATGTCAAAGCTTCTGCTCTTGAACTAGAAGCCTATGCAAATTCTACCATTCATTCTGAAGTCGTTGTCTCTGAGCTCTTGGGCGCTGAGACCATGCTCTACAGCAAGATTGATGACACTGAGTTTATCTCTCGCGTAGATGCCCGTGATTACCATCAACCAGGTGAAATCGTAACACTTGCTTTCAACATGAACAAGGCACACTTCTTTGATGCTTTGACAGAAAAAGCTATCCGTTAATTATGGCTAACGATATCTTTAGGCTCCCTAAAGAATGCAGGCCTCTCAAAAAGAGGTCTGTTTTTACTTACCACCAAATGATAGACAACAGAAAATACTCCAGTCGCGTTAGCAGTTTATTTCTCAAAAAGGATATGGTATCATATGAGAAGGCCATAAAGTGCCTATTAGTCTAATTTTGAAAAGGTAAGTTTAATATGGAAAGAATAACTGAGCCCCTCTTTTTACAATCAACCATGCATGAGAAAATTTGGGGAGGAAATCGACTACGAAAACTCTTTAACTACGATATTCCTAGCGAGACAACCGGTGAATATTGGGCCATTTCTGCTCATCCCAACGGCCCTTCTACTGTCATCAATGGTTCATTGGCAGGACAGACTTTGGATCAAATTTATAAGGACCACCCTGAACTCTTCGGCCATCCGACAAGTCCTGTCTTTCCGCTTTTAACCAAAATTTTGGATGCCAATGAATGGCTAAGCGTCCAAGTCCATCCAGATGACACCTACGCTCTAGAGCATGAAGGAGAGCTCGGAAAAACCGAGTGCTGGTATGTGCTCCATGCTGATCCTGGTGCCCAAATCATCTACGGTCATCAAGCACGGACCCGTGATGAATTGGTAGAGAAAATTAATGAAGGCGCTTGGGAGGAGCTTCTAACCTATACTCCTGTCCAGACGGGAGACTTTTTCTACGTGCCTAGCGGGACCCTCCATGCTATTGGTCCTGGTATCCTGATTTTAGAGACGCAACAGTCCAGCGATACGACCTACCGTGTCTATGACTTTGACCGCTTGGATGATCAAGGGAAGGCCCGTCCCCTTCATATCAATCAATCCTTGGATGTGCTTAGCATAGAAAAACCACAAAACAGCACACCTAGCCATGTCCATATTGACCATCTCTCCTTGACCACTTTGGTGACAAATCCCTTCTTTACTGTTGAAAAATGGGATATTGATGGGCCAATAACTGTCCAGCAAACAACCCCTTACAGCTTGATATCTGTCATTGATGGTTTAGGTATTCTCATTTGTGACGGCCAAGAATACCCCATCAAAAAAGGCGATCACTTTATCCTGCCTACTTCTATTCAAAAATGGTCTTACACAGGAAATCTATCCCTTGTTGTCAGTCATATCTAGATTGTCCTATAATACTGAAAACCTCCTCTTGATTTTAGCACCAAGAAGAGGTTTTTCCTTATACAGTATAGCGTTATTAACGCACAGTACGAACACGCATGGTGTTGGTAGATCCTGCAACACCGACTGGTACACCAGCAACGATGATAATATTGTCACCTGATGCTACCAAACCAGCTTTGAGGGCTTCTCTTTCTGCCAACTCAAACATGTCGTCGGTAGTGTTTGGACGATCTGTAACAACCGGGATTACTCCCCAGTTTAGAGTCAAGCCACGTTGTGTTAACTCATCAAAAGTAACCGCTAAGATATCTGCATCTGGACGGTATTTTGAAATAGCGCGTGCAGTATAGCCAGTTTCTGTCACAGTAACAACCAATTTGATGTCCATTGAGTGACAAGCGTCTTTAACCGCTGAGGCGATTACCTCTGTCTTACCTGAACGCTCGAACTCAGAAGAATCCAAACGCCCATATTCGTTCAAGAGACCTTGAGCGTTTTTAGCGATTGTTGCCATGGTACGAACAGATTCAACTGGGTACTTACCGTTTGCTGACTCACCAGAAAGCATGGTCGCATCAGTACCATCAATCACGGCGTTGAAGACATCTGATACTTCTGAACGTGTCGCACGTGGTTTCTCAGTCATGGTTTCAAGCATGTTGGTCGCAGTGATTACGACTTTACCAGCAGCATTCACTTTTGTGATAATCATCTTTTGATAAACTGGAACCATTTCAAATGGTACTTCAATCCCCATATCACCACGGGCAATCATGATACCATCAGAAGCTTCAATGATTTCATCCAAATTATCAATCCCTTGCTGGTTTTCGATTTTAGCAAAAAGACGGACATGCTCGTTACCTGTTTCTTTACAGATTGCACGCACAGCGTTAACATCGTTGGCAGTACGCACAAAGGAAATCGCAATAAAGTTCAAGCCATTTTCCAAACCGAAGCGAATATCTGAATCATCACGCTCTGCAAGTGCAGGGAAAGGAATGTTGGTGTAAGGAATATTCACCCCTTTTTGCTTACCAATAAGACCATCATTTTCAACTTTTACGATGAACTCATGAGTTGCGATATCTTTGTCGATAACTGTCAGACCAAGCTTACCGTCATCAACCAAGATTTGCTTGCCGACTTCAACATCGTCATAAACATCCAGACCACCAGCAACGTTCAGAGCAATCACTTCGCGAGTTGACTTGAGACCTTGTTTAGTAGCAACACGAATCACTTCGCCAGTCGTGTAAGCAAAGAAATCTTCTCCACCTTCAAAAACTTCTGTACGGATTTCAGGTCCTTTTGTATCCAAAAGGAAACCAACCTTGCGGCCAGCGATTTCTTCAGCACGACGAACCGTCGCCATACGAGCCCCTTGCTCTGCGTGGTCACCGTGTGAGAAGTTGAAGCGGAAGGTATTGGCACCTTCTTCGATCAGTTTAGCGATGGTTTGAGCAGATGTTTCCACATCCAATGGCTCACCCCAGTAACCTGATTCACCATACTTCTTACCACCGCGAGTTTCTACCGCAGGTCCAAGGGTTGCAACGATTTTGACACGTTTGTTCATAAGTTAGATAAACTCCTTTTTCATCTAGCCCCTAGGGCATTTGTTGTATACTAATTGATTAAACAGATAACGATTCATTGAGGGCAATCAGTTTCACATCTGCCTGATGTGGATTGTTGACAATAATCTTACGATCCTCACCTAAACTAAAGAGTGCGCCTTCTTCAGCTGAACCGAGAATTGGGTTGGTCACGATCTTCTCATCGCGAATGCCAACTGCAACGCCACCAATGCCTTGCTTCAGCAATTCAACAGCATGCGCACCCAAACGAGAAGCAAGGACACGGTCACGAGCAGTTGGTGAACCACCGCGCTGGGTATGGCCGAGATCTGTAAAACGAAGGTCTCCAACATAGCCCGCCGCCTTCAAATCTTCTGCAAACTCATGACTCGGCTTAACCCCTTCAGCCAAAACAATAATATGATGGTTTTTACCATTGGCGAAACCAACATTGATATTCTCAACCACCTTTTTAATGTCGTAAGGATGCTCAGGGATGATGATTTGATCTGCACCAGAAGCGATACCTGACCAAAGGGCAATGTCGCCGGCATTCCGTCCCATTACTTCCACGATAAAGGTTCTACGGTGGCTAGAAGACGTGTCACGCAGCTTGTCAATAGACTCCATCGCTGTATTAACAGCTGTATCAAATCCGATGGTAAAGTCTGTTCCGACGATATCATTATCAATGGTACCTGGTACCCCAACAGCTGGGAAACCGTGCTCTGTTAAGCGCATGGCACCGTGGTAAGAACCGTCACCACCGATAACAACCACACCTTCAATACCATGCTTTTTCAACTGTTCAATCCCTTTTAGTTGACCTTCTAATTGGGCAAATTCAGGATAGCGCGCTGAATACAAGAACGTTCCACCACGAGAAATCTTGTCTCCGACAGAACGAGAGTTGAGTGGGAAGATTTCTCCTGCCACCATGCCGGCATAACCATGCTGAATCCCATAAACTTCCATACCTTCAGAAATGGCTTTTCGGACGACGGCACGAGCTGCAGCGTTCATACCAGGGGCATCACCACCACTGGTTAAAACAGCAATACGTTTCATTTTTTATTCTTGCTCCTTTTTTCATTCTAACTTATTCATTATATCATAATTCGCTTGATTTTGCTGGCTATTTCACGTTTTTTTAGTAAAAAATCGTTTTCACATTGAGTTCTCTTAAAGCCTCTATCAAGGTATCCGTTTTCTGAACACCTAGGTGCTTGGGCAGTAAGGTTTCCTTGGTCTCCTTGTAACGCAGAACAACTGGAATAGGTCCGGTAAACTTCTGTAGAATAGCCGCTACTTGTTGGTCTTGCCTGTGATTATCCAATTGAATCCAAAACTTCTCCGTCGGAAGCTCTCCGACATGATCCAAGAGCATTTGCAGCTGACCATCACGCTCCTGAATTTTCCCGGAAAAATAGTAGAAGCCTCCTTCTTTCAGATGATGAAACCATTGGCGATAGGCTTCTGGAAAAACGGTAATTTCCAAGACATTCTGAGTATCGCTGACCTTCAGAAAAGCCATTTGCTCCCCCTTCTTGGTTCGGATGACCTTGGCCTCTAAGAATTCTGCCAATACGGTGCTTCGGCCTTCTGCCACCAGCTCCCGAATCGGTGTATATGGCAAAGCAGCCTCCTTGGCTAATTGGATCAAGGGATGGGGACTCAAGCCGATTCCCATGATTTCTTGTTCTTGGTGGAACTTCTCCACCTCTGTAAAATCATCAACTTCTGTCCAGCTATAGGCCATATCTGGATTGTCATCAAAAAGATTAGCCTGACCTAGTTTATTGTGCTCCCTGAGGCCCTGGTAGTTGCTGAGCACCTTGTTACGATTAGACTCAAAACGATCAAAGAGACCTATTTTGATGAGAGGTTCCAGCTGATTTGGCTTGGCAAAGTTGTCTGGCAAGCGTCGCATAAAGTCTTCGATGCTCTGGAAAGGACGATTTTCAATCAACCAATGGGCAAACTCCTTGGACAAACCCTTGATATTTTTCAATCCCAGATGGATGGCTCCCTGATTAAATTTGTCATAATATGGGACGGTATTGAGATGGAGCTTGGCCACCTTGAAGCCAAAATTAAGCGCGTCTTCGATATAGTCACTGCTTGAAAAATTGAGCATCACATCAAAGAAAACATCTGGAAAATGAGCCTTGAAATAAGCCAACTGGAAGGCCAAGGCTGAGTAGGCATAGGCATGGGAACGGTTAAAGCCATAGCCAGCAAACTTCTCCATCATGGCAAAGATTTGCCTAGCCTTTGGTTCGTCATGTCCGAGAGCTAAAGCACCAGCCAAGAACTCATCTGCCATGGCTCTCATCTCTTCAGGTTTCTTCTTCCCCATGGCCCTTCGTAAAATATCGGCCTTACCAAGACTGAATCCAGCAAAACGCTGTGCAATCTGCATGACCTGCTCCTGATAAAGCATGATGCCATAAGTCGGCCCCAAAATATCTGCAATGGCAGGATCCAGCAAATCAACTCTCTCTTGCCCCCTGCGTCGCTTGATAAAATTATCAATATAATCACTTGCTCCTGGACGATTGAGGGATGTCGTCGCAACGACGTCCTCAAAACAAGTTGGCTTGACGCGCTTGAGCAGAGAAATAGCCCCTGCAGCTTCAAACTGAAAGATACCCTTGGTTTGACCACGTGCAAAAAGAGCTAGGGTTTCTGGATCTTCTAAGTTTATCTTAGCAATATCGATAAGTTGTCCGTACTTCTCCGCCACGCGCTCCTGCATTCTCTGCACAAAGGTCAAATTTCTCAAGCCGAGAAAATCCATCTTCAATAGGCCGTTGGCTTCTACTCCATGCGCATCGTATTGGGTCAAAAGCATCTCTTCTCCCCATTTGAGAGGAATACGATCCGTCAAATCCTCATCACTCATGACCACACCTGCCGCATGGATCGAGGTCTGTCTGGGCTGACCTTCGATAGCCTGTGCTAATTGAAAAGCTCGTTGGTACTCTGGTTTGCTGACAATGGTTTGCCTCAAGCTCGCATTGCGCTCATAAGCTGAAGAGAGACTATCTCTAAAGCCGATTTTCCGAGTCAAATGGGTCAATTCATGCTCGGCCAAGCCATAGCGCTTAAACACATCTCGCAGGGCCTGCTTGGCCCCAAAGGTCGAAAAGGTCACAATTTGGGCGGCGTGCTCGCTGCCATATTTCTTTCGCACGTATCGGAGAAACTCCGGCCGATAAACATCGGGTAGATCAATATCAATATCTGGCATGCTAAACCGCTCAAGATTGAGAAACCGTTCAAATAGCAAATTCTTAGCCACTGGATCAATCCCTGTGATGTCTAAAGCGTAGGCTACGAGACTTCCTGCTGCTGAACCGCGCCCCATGCCCATATAATACCCTTGACTACGGCCAAACCGCAACAAGTCCCAGACGATCAAAAAATAATCGTCAAAGCCCATCTGGTGAATGACATCAAGTTCTGTCTCCAGACGCTCTTGATAAACAGGACCTGTCAGACCTTTTTCTTGCAAACCTCGATAAGTAAGCTCCCGCAATTCCTCGACTGCTGGACGCTCACGATTGAACCGTGGCAAGACCAAGTCCCGTGGCAAATCATATGAGATCGTCTTAACGAGAGCCTCCAGATTCACAAAAGCTTGAGGAAAGCGTTCTTTAAAAATGGCTTCTAAGGCTGTCGGAGCGAGGAGACTTCCCTCCTGTAATACAGGTGGCGTATCCTGCAAGAGCTGGTTGTCCCTAATGGCATGGAGCATGTGAAGAACTTGGCGCTCACTGTCTTCGAAATAACGTACTGTGTGTAAGGGTAAAATAGGATGCTTGTAATCTTCTACTGGTGTATCTTGAAAGATGCCCAGGTAAAAGGGAAAGCCCAAATCAAGGTCATCAACTCCCTCTGCATAAGGCAAGATGACACAGACTTGCTCCAAGAAGGATCGGTAGTCCTCCAAGGATGACTCTCCCATCATTTTACGGGTAGATAGTTTCATTAAAGATCGATAGGCAGCTGTATCCTGGGCTAGGGCATAAATTTTCAACGGTTGATCTTGAAATTTCAGAGTCAGCTCCACCCCTAAAATCGGCTGAATATGGGCTTTTTGACAGGCTTCAAGAAAATGAAAAGCGCCGTACATATTGTCAATATCCATTATCCCCAAGGCCTGATACCCCATGGCCTTAGCCCGGTCAACATAGGCTTCAATCCCGACCACACTGTCCATAAAGGTATAAACCGTCTTGGTATCTAATTGGACAACCATTGCCATCACTTCCTCTCTAAATCCGTCACTTCTGACCGTTTCTTAACCACGTCTTTGCATTTCTTATATTATACCAAATTCCAAGAACAAAATAAAAAACCATGAGTCGGTTAAAACCAGTTCATGATTTTCATGAGGTATTGATTGATACGTACTTGCCTCGAATAGTAAATATTGCCGCCATTGACATAGAGCTCTCCACCATGTAAAAGAGCGATCGGATGGCGATAGCTATAGGTTTGACCAGTCGTATTTCCTAAACTCGGTGCCACAACGTCTCTAGAATAGGCCTTGGCCACCTTGATTAAGTTCTGACCTCCATTTTCCTTGACATAGTCCATATAGGAACTCCCAAAATTATAAGCCTGTACAGCCGTCCACTGATCCAAGCCCAGTTCTTGGGCATAGGCAATATGCTTAGCCAGGACTTCCACTCCTTGCTGAATACTTGCCTTGGTATCTGTGATGGTATTGGCCATACCTGTCAAACTTTCACTAGACTGCATGACATCATCTGCCCGGCCTTTAGTTTCCGTGTAAATCATAGCCAAAATTAACTCTGGGTCAGCTTGACTCTCCATCTCAGCCAAAACTTCCTTCACCAAGGGCTCGTAAGTCATTACATGCTTGACATCTTGGCGAATCTCATAGGCCTTAAACCCAATAAGCAGTAACAAGACCAGTAAAATCAGCCGTCTTATCTTTTTAAACATTACTTGGCCTCGATTGCTTCAATATTTTTAATGAGAATGGAGTAGGTCCCATCCTCGTTTTGGATAAATTCGACTGACTCAGCGTCTTCGTAAACCCGATTAGGCACGATCAATTCAATGCCGTTAGACAAAGACAGCTTCTGGTTTTCCAATTTCTTAAGCTGACGGCTGGTATCCAATTGCTCTATCGGGAGCGATTGGGGCAGGGTTTCCTTAACTTGATCAATAAAGCTCAGTTTAGCTGTCAGGTTCTGGTCAAACAATTGATCCGCCAGCTTTTCAGCTGAGAGTACCTCTTCTTCCTGCAAATGCTTGTACAAAGCTGTCTTGACCTTGGATTGGAACTGGAAGTCATCCTGATTAAAATTCGCTGCAATCTTCTGAGCTGTTTGTTCCATTGTTTTTATGGATTTTTGCACAGAAATGTCTGGCTTAACTGCCAAAATCTGATCCGAAAAATAGTTGAGAAAAGCACCATTATGCTTGATCCGCTTTTCAATCAAGAAGTATTGACGCGTCTTTAAGTTAACAATCAAGGCCTCATCCGGTGGAGATCCTGGACCGGGTAGGTTATTTTGAGTCGTGGTAATAGGATTGTCAAAATCTTGTCCCAAGTGAGCTAGATTCTCTCGCAAAGCCAGCCTCAAAAAGGCAAAGTGCTTGACCCCATGACTTTCAAACTCTATAAAAACCAGATCATTGGTCTTTTGGTTTTCAGAAAGGGTAAAAACGTCCTTCCATGCCTGTGCAACTTCCCTAGACGTCTCTTTTAAATCATCCGTCAAGCGCGACAAAAAAGCATTTTCTGTCTCAAAAACACCTGTTTTAGCCTGGTCACTATAGACACGTTCAATTTTTTTGCGAAGATAGGCCTCTATCTTGGGCGTTAGATTGAGGTATTTATCCGATATGACCAACTCTGTCTCTGTCGGTAGAAATTGATGGATAATGGCTTTTTTAATATAAATATCTAACATACTTACCTCTACTTGTCCTACCAGCTTTCACTACTAAAGAGGAAAACTGCTCTGCTATTGTACCATAAACAAGAAGAAAAAGGGAGTGGGAAAGAACTCCAATAAACGAAAAAGAGTTCGTCTTCCCACCCCCGCACAGTTGATTAGGCCAGTTTTGGAGCTTATAATGCGAACAAAACTGCCAATCAGCCACTGCGTCAAACTATTTTTTTATACCATTGTTTCAATAGAGCTGACTTTTTGCCCAGCTTCTTTACATCTTAGCTATAAAGCGGAAAAGCGTCTGTTAAGGCACGAACTTCTTGACGAACCTCATCTAGAACAGCTTCATTATCAGCATTTTCCAAGGCCTTGATGATGAGTTCAGCGACCTTGCGGCACTCTTTTTCTCCAAATCCGCGCGCGGTTACTGCGGCAGTACCGATTCGGATCCCAGATGTCTTAAATGGTGACAGGGTTTCAAAAGGGATCGAGTTCTTGTTGAGGGTAATGCTGACTTCGTCTAGCAGGTTTTGAGCGACTTTGCCGTTTTCGACCACCTTGGTAACGTCTACTAGGAAGACATGGTTGTCTGTTCCACCAGAAATGACACGGAAGTTGTCATGTTGCTTGAACACCTCAGCCATGACTTGACAGTTAGTAATGACATTTTGAGCGTATGCTTTAAAGGCAGGGTCTAAGTTTTCCTTGAAGGAAACAGCTTTTGCGGCAATCACATGCTCCAGCGGGCCACCTTGGAGGCCAGGAAAGACAGCTGAGTTGATTTTCTTGGCAAGAGTTTCGTCATTGGTCAAAATGAGGCCGCCACGAGGACCACGGAGGGTCTTGTGGGTTGTAGAAGTTGTCACATCAGCGTAAGGCACTGGGCTTGGATGAAGACCTGCTGCGACAAGTCCAGCAATATGGGCCATATCCACCATGAGCTTGGCACCAACCTTATCTGCAATCTCACGGAATTTGGCAAAATCAATGGTGCGTGAATAGGCAGAGGCACCTGCCACAATCAGCTGCGGCTGCACTTCCTGAGCACGCGCCAAGATGGCATCGTAATCCAACTGCTCCGTTTCCTTATCAACACCGTAAGGGACAAAGTTGTAGGTCTTGCCCGAAAAGTTAACAGGAGAACCGTGGGTCAAGTGTCCACCAGCAGACAAGTCCATGCCCAATACCGTATCTCCTGGCTCAATGAGAGCCATGTAGGCCGCGGCATTGGCCTGACTTCCAGAGTGGGGCTGAACATTGGCAAACTGGGCGCCGAAAATCTCTTTTGCACGGTCAATGGCTAAATGTTCAATCACATCGACCACTTCTGTCCCGCCATAGTAGCGGTTGCCTGGATAGCCTTCGGCGTACTTATTGGTCAAAATGGAGCCTTGTGCAGCCATAACAGCTTTAGAAACAACGTTTTCGGAAGCAATCAGCTCGATGTTGTTTTGCTGGCGCTTCTCCTCGTCTGCAATAGCAGCCCATAACTCACTATCGTAGGCCTTATAGTCTTCTTGGTCAAAAATCATGTGGATTCTCCTTTTCTTGATTTCCCTCTATTGTATCACAAGACAGGTCAATTTCTCCCTATTAGAAGAAATATTTCAACGAACGTTCCGAAATTGACAAAAATCCCGCTTCAATTGAAACAGGGAGTGATGGTCACAAGAGTAAAATAAAGCGTTTCTGCAGTTTGTCGCCATCGTAGCCGATTTTTTCGTAAAACTGATGGGCCTCTATCCGATGGGCGCCCGAGTTGAGGCGGATAAAGGAATAGGCTCTTGTTTCTGCTTCTTCTTTCAAGGCCGCCATCAGGTCCTTGCCAATGCCCTTCCCTTGATGGTCAGGGTGAACTGCTAAGGCTAAGACATTAAAGCCCCTTGGCGAATAAAGGCTTTCATAGGTTTGAGCATGGACATAGCCTAAGAGCTCCCCTGTTTCAGGGGCGCCATAGCCGAGCAGAAAATGATGGTCATCTGCCAGTAACTTGGTCAGTTGGCGAGCCGTCTCTTCTGCTGAGAAGGCATAGCCTAAAGCCAAGTCATTAATGGCAGAGAGTTGTGGCACGTCTTTTAAGTCTAAGGGTCTGAGCATATTAGTCCTCCTCAAATCTCAACTCTGGCACTACTGCCAGTAAATCTTCCTTGGTGATAGCTCCTTGTCGTAAAATCTTGGTCCTGTCGCCTGACAAATCCAGGATGGTCGAATCTTGACCTGTCAGTGCTTGGTCATCAGCGTAGCCTGTCACCTGACCATCAAAATCAGCCAGAATTTGCTCAAACTTCGTCCCGCTAGTAGAGCCAGACACATTTGCCGATGGCCCAATCAAAGGCCCATGCTGGGAGATCAGGTCTTGGGTTACAGAGTGAGCCGGTAGACGAAACCCGACTGTCTGCAAACCAGAATTGATCCAGGCAGGCACGCGGTCATTGGCCTGAAGGATAATGGTCAAAGGCCCCGGGAAAAAGGACTGATAGAGTTTTTCCAGATAGTTCGGCTGATTCTGACTGTAAGCCAAGATGTCGTCAAGGCTAGACACATTTAGATTCATGGCCTTGTCAAGGGGACGGTTTTTAAGGGCATATACCTGGTTGACCGCCTGCTCGTCTAGAGCCTTGGCAAATAGCCCATAGACCGTTTCTGTTGGCAGGACAACTGCCCCACCTAAGGCCAGAATAGAAGAGAGTTCACTGGTATTCATCAATAGCCACCATCCGATCCTTTCCAAAGACATCTTTTAGGACCCGCACGCGTTTTTCAGGGAGATAGGTTTGGCTGAGTGTTTCTAATCCCAGTCCTTGCTTGTAGCCTATTTCAAAGTAAATTTTCCCATCTATCGCCAGATAGTTTTTGGCATTCTCCAAAATCTTTCGGTAAATCGCGTAACCGTCTTCTTGCGCAAAAAGGGCCATATGGGGTTCATACAAAAGCACGTTTTGGCCAACTTCTGCGCTGTCTTCATAGGCGATATAGGGGGGATTAGACACGATGAGGTCAAATTTTCCATCAATCTGGGCAAAGACATCTGACTGGACAAATTGGACCTCCAGTTGATTCTTCTGAGCATTTTCCTGGGCAATGGCTAGCGCGTCAACTGAAATATCGCTGGCTGTTACCAGCCAATCTGGTCTGGCTTGCTTGAGGGATAAGGCGATGGCACCGCTACCTGTTCCCATGTCTAAAACCCGCAAATCCGCTCTGCTATTTTCCGAAAGAATCAAGTCCACCAACTCCTCGGTCTCAGGTCTTGGAATGAGGACTGCCGGACCAACCTTGAGCTCCAAATCACGAAAATAGGCTTTGCCAGTCAAATGCTGGGCAGGCACATGGGCCATGAGCTGCTGGGCGATTTCTTCAAGCAAGAGTTGGTCACTTTCTGAAACGGGCTGGTTGAGCTGCAAAATCAGCTCTGTCCTGGTCCAACCTTTTTTCTCCTGAAACACGTAAGAGAGGGCCGCCCGCTCCTCTCCTACTGCCTCGAGTTGGTCTTCTAGGGTCACTAATAGCTGTCCTAAACGCATTAGTTAGCCAACTTTTCTAATTTCTGGGTTTGATCGTAGAGGACCAGGGCATC
Source organism: Streptococcus rupicaprae (assembly GCF_040545225.1). NCBI lineage: Bacteria > Bacillati > Bacillota > Bacilli > Lactobacillales > Streptococcaceae > Streptococcus > Streptococcus rupicaprae. The sequence goes on from NZ_JBEPLO010000003.1 coordinate 94,591, forward strand.
CACGACTTCGTCCATCTTACCAGCCAAAATGGTGTCCAACTTTTGCAGGGTCAGACCGATCCGGTGGTCTGTGACACGGTTCTGCGGGAAGTTATAGGTACGGATCCGCTCAGAGCGGTCACCAGTACCGATGGTTGACTTGCGCTCCGCATCCTGCTCGTCTTGGGCAATCTGGGCAAAATGATCCGCCACACGGGCACGGATAATCTTCATGGCCTTGTCACGGTTCTTCTGCTGGGTCCGCTCTTCCTGCATCTCGACCTTGATGTTGGTCGGCAAGTGAACGATGCGGACAGCCGTTGCCACCTTATTGACGTTCTGACCACCTGCACCAGAGGCGTGGTAAATGTCAACACGGAGGTCTTTCGGGTCAATATCATACTCGACTTCTTCGATTTCAGGCATGATGAGGACGGTTGCCGTTGAGGTGTGGACACGCCCCTGGCTTTCCGTCACAGGGACACGCTGCACACGGTGGGCACCGCTCTCATACTTCAGTTTAGAGTAAACCGATTGACCCGATACCATGGCCACCACTTCCTTGATACCGCCAACACCGTTGTAAGAGGTCTCCATGATTTCAAAGCGCCAACCTTGGCTCTCAGAAAATTTCTGGTACATGGCCAAAAGGTCTCCTGCAAAGAGGGCAGCCTCATCACCACCAGCGGCACCGCGGATTTCCAAAATGATGTTCTTGTCGTCGTTAGGGTCTTTTGGCAGGAGCAAGATTTTCAGGCGGTCTTCCAATTCTTCCTTGGCAGCCTTACTGTCTTTCAACTCTTCCTTGGCCATCTCTTCCAAGTCCTTGTCGCCACCAGCTTCCTTAATCATTTCCTCGGCATCAGCAATGGCCTGGATGGTCGCCTTGTACTCACGGTAGGCCGCTACCGTTTCACGCGTGTTGGCCTCCTCGCGAGACAACTCCATAAACCGTTTGGTGTCAGAAACGACCTCAGGGTCGCTGAGTAATTCCCCTAATTCTTCGTAGCGGTCTTCCACCGCCTGTAATTGATCGTAGATGTTCATAATTAAGATACAAAGCCCGTTAAGAAAGCGAGAGAAAAATAGGAGACTGACGCCGTGTGCTAGCACACAAGGAAGTCTATCTTTTTTCCGACGCTTTTAGGGCGTGTTCTATTCCTTTCGTTATCATTAAGTTTGTCTTGTGAAAGAAAAGCTTGCACAGTCCGTAGCCCGTGTTCAGTTCCTTTCGTAAAGTTATTAAATCGAGAAATAAAATCTGCCTACAAATGCTTTATTTCCACAGGGCCGTAGGGATATCCAGTTCCTTTTGTTATCATTAGGACTTGCAGTTTAGAAAAAGAAAAACTAGTACAATCCTTTAAATCATGTTTTCTTTTCTATAGTTAAAATCTTAGATTTCAGGCTTAAAATAATGCTTACGGCAGACCGCACGGTAAGACTCATTCCCACCGATTTGGATTTGCTGCCCTGCATAGACAGGTGCCCCGTCCACCATCCTCAGGTTCATAATTGCTTTTTTGGAGCAATAGTGACAGATGGTTTTGATTTCCTCGATTTTATCGGCAAACAATAGCAGAGCTTCTGAGCCTTCAAACAAGTGGTTAAGAAAATCATTCTTCAAGCCGAAAGCCATAACTGGGATATCCAGTTCATCGACTACCCGTGAGAAAGCAATCACTTGATCCTTAGTCAAAAACTGAGCTTCATCAATCAAGATACAGTAGGGAATCTTGTCTAAGTCCTTAACGTACTGGAAAACGTCAAAATCTGTTGCAATAGCAATCGCATCCCGTCGCATTCCAATCCGACTTGAAACAATCCCAAAACCATCTCGAGTATCCAAGGCTGACGTCATAATGACCACATCCTTGCCTTGTTCCTCATAATTATGAGCAACTTTCAGGATTTCAATCGTTTTCCCTGAATTCATCGCCCCATACTTAAAATAAAATTGAGCCAACTTATGCTTCCAATCTAAGCACCCTACTCTTGTCAAAAAGCAAGATCTAATTATAATCCTCCTTATTTTACCATAATTTTCAAAGACTGGCATTTACTTTATCAGGAAAATAAAAAACCTTCTCAAAAAGAGAAGATTCTGCCTCAAGCACAGGCCATTAAGTGCTTAGCTGGTCTGGCCGATCGCCGCATCAATCGCCACTACGACTGCCACAACCAAAAGCGCATCCTGCTCTGGATTGTCCAGACTAATTTCAAAACTATCTGACAAACGGAAAGCTTTTTTCTGTAATTGAGCAATCATGTTATCACGATTGTCTGTGATTTTATAATCATGGAAGAGCAATCGACCTGTTATCTGCCAGTCAAGGATTTCAACCTTATATTTAGAGCGGGGTGAGAACCATTTTTTAGAAATGGTAGCCACCGTCTGGCCTCCGATAATAACATCCCACTTATATTGGGCAAAACGCTGCTTGATAAAGGCAACCTCTTGGGTCTCATCAGAGTTGTAAATAGAACTTCTAGTCCCTGTAAACATACCGATATTGCCTTTAACCCGGTAAAGCAACTCCTCAGATTCATTGTAAATGGTGAAATTATTTTTTAAAGTTCCCTTATCTTGAGTCATGTATAATTTCATGATAAACGCTCCTATTTTATATATTTGATATATATATTATAATCAATAGAAAGTCAACCATTTTGATTGTCTATTCAAACTATGAATGACGACTAGTGGAACTCAAAGAGAGGATACCATGTGCTGGCAAACCTTGAGCTTCATTTGATTCGGTCATTTTTCCAAAAACTGTCACTGCTAGGTAAAGAAAAAACAAGCCACCTGGACTTGTTTGCTACCAAGGAAAGAAAAATAGTTCACATAAGACATCTACAAGTAACCTTCCCAACTTGGAATGTCGATAAAGAGCAATCAGGCCATAAATCAGGATGAAGAACGCTAGGATAATCAAGATTGGTCCTTCCCAGACAGTTTGAGAAAAACAGTAGCTGCTAGCAAAATCGACAAGCCAGCTAGGAGCAGAGAAAAAATAAATCGTTTCATGAGATCCCCTCCTTTTCCACCTCCATTATGCACCTAAAAACAAGCAAAAACAAGCCATCTATGCTATACTAGACGAAAACGAAAGGAGACTATATTATGCCATTTGTCAAAATTGAGTTATTCGAAGGACGTACTGAGGAACAAAAAGTAAACCTTGCCCGTGAGGTCGCTGAAGTGGTGTCTCGAAACACCAATGCCCCCTTGTCTGCTATCCATGTCTTCATCAACGACATGCCCGAAGGCACCTATTATCCTCAAGGGGAAATGAAACGAAAATAAGCCTAAAATCAGAAAAGCAAAGGACATGGAAGTTTTCAAAAACGTCTACCGTCCTTTGCTTTTTCTTTTTATGTGTCTAATTTGGGGAGAAGATCATCCATTAACAGGACCTACTTGTTCTCCCCTTAAAGCTTTCCATACGCTTTAACACTTGGCCTATCAATTTTTAGCAACAGAGCTGTCGACTCTAAACTTTCTCTCACACTTAAAGAAAACCGATCTAGCTTAGGAAACGAGACTTATGATAGGACTGGAGCTCATCGAAGCGAGTTGACAAGGGCTACCTTTGATTTTCAAAGAGGATCACTTATCAGAAGCTCTCAATCCTTGAGCTAGGACTGCTATATCCGCTGGTCTGGTCCGACAGCAGCCTCCAAGAATTTTAGCGCCTCTAGCCTGCCAATGACGGCTCCACTCTAGCAAGCTGGGGCTATCGGCAGGTTGGGCCTGCCAACTCTCTGTTTGAACATCGTAACTTTCTCCCGAATTGGGGTAAGCTAACAAAGGCTTTTGACAGCCCTGCTTCAAGCATTCCAGAGCCTGATCGAGCATGGCCGGTGCGCTACAGTTGATCCCTACAGCAAAAACCTGACGCGATCGGTCCACTTGTTGGGCAAGCTCAGACAAATCCGTCCCATCTGGCAGATGCTTTCCATCCAGGCTGACCAAACTAAGATAGGCCTGACTCTTCGGAAATTCTTCTGCCAAAAGCTGTAAGAGTGCTTGGACTTCCAAGCGATTAGGGATGGTTTCTATACACAAGAAATCCACTCCTGCCTCAAGAAGAATAGCAATCCTCTCCCGATGAAATGCCTGCAATGTCTCAACCGAAACACCTGCATAATCGCCCGTGTACTCTGAAGCATCAGCCAGAAAAGCAGCATAAGGCCCTACGTCACCCCCAATCAAGGGATAGAGACGCCCCACCTGTTCTTCCTTTGTCAAGGATTCCCAAAAGGTCTCTCTGGCTTCCCGGGCTAGTCTAACCGTCAAACCAATCAATTCCACCGCTTCATTTCTGGTCAAACCAACTGCTAGCAAGCCAGGAATTGTCGCTTGATAGCTAGAAGTCGTCAGCAAGTCAGCTCCCGCTAATAGATAATCCAGATGAATGTCCTTGATCACTTGTGGATTTTCAAGAAGGTACTTAGCTGACCAGAGGTTTCCAGAGACATCATAGCCTCTGGATTCTAACTCTGTCCCTAGGGCACCATCTAGAATCAACAGGCCTTCCTCACCAAGTCTTTCTTTGAATGTTGTCATCTGTCTATTTCTCCTGTCCGTTAAATTGAAGCTCAGGTGGAAAGTTGAGAATCGGCTTGATTTCCTCTTTTCTGTCTCTTAACTGAGTTGAACACAGCCTAAAATCTCAGAAAACTAAAAATTCTCCTCACATGGTTAAACTGTAAAGAGAAATAGTTCCCGTGTGACCAAGCCCGCTTAGGAAGCTGCGCCAAAAGATCCCTCATTTTGAGTCCCAGACACCAAACAACTAGAATCGGGAAAAGGTTTGGATGCCAGCTTAACTGAACTCGGGTTAGACAATTCTTCCCACTGAACCAAGATAAAATGAAAAAGGACTTGCGTCCTTTCCCATTTCCATGCTAGACTAGCCCACAGGACTATTTTAACGACGGATTTCTTTAATACGAGCAGCCTTACCTTGAAGGGCACGCAAGTAGTAAAGTTTCGCACGACGGACTTTACCGTGGCGGATAACTTCAATCTTATCAACACGTGGTGTGTGGATTGGGAAAGTACGCTCAACCCCGATACCACCAGAAATCTTACGAACAGTATACATTTCTGAGATGCCTTGACCCTTACGAGAGATAACAACACCCTCGAAGATCTGGATACGCTCACGTGAACCTTCGACAACTTTCGCGTGAACGCGAACAGTGTCACCAGGACGGAAAGCAGGGATATCTGTACGAAGTTGACCTTCAGTCAAACTTTGGATTAATGGATTCATGTTTTTCTCCTATCTTTGTCAATCATAGGTGCTTTTAAACCCAGCGGATAAACTGTATTTTCGTGCGTCCATTACACACAATGTCTATTATACCAAATTGAATAGGATTTGCAAGGGATTTTTACCATTGCTTCAAAAACTTTTTCAAACCAGAAGTAGCGGCTTAGAATGAGCCTATTGTTTCGATAAACCGCCTGAAGCCTGCCTGGCCTGCCGCATCCCGTTTGTAGACCCCTGCATCTTCTAAGACGCGGGCAAAGACTTGACCAACGGCTTGTTGGACAACAGCGGTTACGGTTTCCGCAGTCACATCAGGATAAGCGGTTTTAAGACACTCTGCCCAATCCTTATGATAGGCTGCCAGCTGGTTGTCCTGATGAAGCAAGTATTTTTCCACCTCTGTCAACTCTGCTTTTAAGCGAGGTGGCAAGATGGCTAATCCCATAACCTCAATCAAACCAATATTTTCCTTCTTGATATGCTGGACATCTTTGTGCGGATGATAAACGCCATCAGGGTGTTCTTCAGACGTGTGGTTATCGCGTAGAACAATATCCAATTCAAAGAGTTGGCCTCGACGTCTGGCAATCGGGGTCACCGTATGATGGCGTTCATTGCCAGTATGAGCGATAATGTCTAGCTCAGGGTCAGCATAATCTGCCCAGGCCAGCCTTATCTTATCTGCCAAGTCCACCAAATCTTCCTTATCTTTGCCGGTCAAACGGATGACCGACATAGGCCATTTGACAATACCTGCTGTGATGCCCTCATAGCCCACAAAAGTAAACTTGCTATCCAGCTCTGCCATTTCCATAGGGAAGGTATGGCGACCGCCCTGATAATGGTTGTGGGTCAAAATGGAGCCACCTACGATGGGAAGGTCGGCGTTTGAACCTACAAAATAACCAGGGAAAATGTCCACGATATCCAGCAGTTGCTCAAAGGTTGTCCGGCTGATGACCATGGGGACGTGCTCAGTGTTGAGGAAGATACCGTGCTCCTTAAAGTAAGCGTAGGGCGAATACTGGAACCCCCACTGCTCCTTGCCTAAAGTCAGCCGAATGATCCGATGATTGGCCCGAGCGGGATGATCCAGCCTTCCTTGGTAACCCTCATTTTCCATGACCAAAAGATCGAGCGGGTAGCTGGACTGTTTCATCAATTTGGCAGCTGCAATCGCCTTGGGGTCCTTTTCAGGCTTGGATAGGTTGATAGTGATTTGCAGGTCACCGTAGGCTGTTGAAGCATCAAACGCAATATTTTTGGACACAGCAGCAACCTTAATGTAGTCGTTACGCTGAGATAAGGCATAAAAGTCCGCAATGGCTTGCTCTGGACTGGTTTCATAAGTCTTCCAGAACCGCTGATTGACCTGGCTAGGTGGTGGGGTAATAAAGTTCATCAACTCCGCTCCCAGACAGTCACGTTCTTCTAAGAGATTGCCAGACCGACCATTTTCAACTGCTAAATCAACCAGTTCTTCTTTCAGAGCAATCAGATCTGTGCTTGTGGTCTCACGGCGGGCATTCTCCTCGCCCACCAAGGCGAGGACACGGTTCACCAGATAAACCTTATCCATGTCGGTGTAATCAGAGTGGGCGATGACCTGCTCCACGAAGGTTTCAATTAGTTTTGTCATAGTTATTGTCCTAAAAATTGTTTAGCATACACATTTTTCTCTAACGTTCCTGCAAAATTTTATTTGCTTTCCTTAAGTAGTGAGGGCGGAAGGCAGACCTTAGAGGCCAAACCCTATCAGGTCTCGGCGGACTGTCTGCACTAGGTCAGTTTTTGGACTATTATCGAGTTCAAAAACTAACCGTCGCGACTATTCTTCACAGTTCCATTCCTTTTCGGCAAGCCAAAGTCTTACCGACCCCCGCCACCAAACCTCTAGTTTGGTGGCTTTCACTACGGCGGAGAGCAAAGTAGGGGGCGACTACGTCGCCTAAATCCATCTTAATCAACTACAGGATATAAACTTTTATTTCCTTGACAAGACACGGCTGCCACCTGCTATTTCAGCTATGTAGAAGCTTGGTTTGTAGCCGATGGTTTCGGTGTAGATGCGACCGACATTTTCCGTAAAGCTATCCACCTTTTCTTTTTGCACAATAGCGATACCGCAGCCACCGAAACCTGCACCCGTCATGCGGGCACCCAGAACACCTTCTTGTTCCCAGGCAGTATGGGCCAGAGTATCCAACTCGATGCCCGTCACTTCGTAGTCATGCTCCAGAGACACATGAGAAGCATTGACCAAGCGACCAAATTCATCCAACTTGCCAGCTTTCAAGGCTTCCAAGGCACGCAGGGTCCGCTCATTTTCAGAGACAGCATGACGGGCCCGCTTGATGCGGTTGGCGTCCTTGATCAGGTAGGCATACTGGTCAAATTCGGTACTGGTCAACTCGCCCAAGGTCTTGATGTCCAGCACCTTGTTAAGCTCTTCCACCGCTGTTTCACACTCCGAACGGCGTTCGTTGTACTTGGAATCTGCCAATTCGCGGCGTTTGTTGGTGTTCATGATGACAATGACATGGTCCCCCAAGTCCAGAGGCACCAGGTCGTACTCAAGCGTATTGGTGTCTAGGTAAATGGCAGAGCTGTCAGCCCCCATCCCGATGGCAAACTGATCCATGATCCCAGAGTTAACACCGATAAATTCATTCTCCGTTTTCTTGCCGATTTTGACCAAGTCCAGACGATCGAGTTTGAGATCATAGAGTTCTTCAGCGATGATCCCAATCAATAGCTCCAATGAAGCGGATGAAGATAAGCCTGCCCCGTTTGGAATCGTACCATAGACATAAACATCAAAGCCAGTATCAATGGTGTGGCCTGCTTCTTTTAGGAACTTGAGCACCCCCTTGGCATAGTTGGTCCAATTGTCTTTCTCGTCAAAGACTAGATTGTCTAGGTCCACTTCGATGATCCCAACCTCTTCAAAGTTTCCTGAGTAAAAGCGCAATATCTTGTCCTCACGGTTTCTGGCAGCCCCATAGGTTCCCAAGGTAATGGCTGCTGGGAAGACATGGCCACCGTTGTAGTCAGTGTGTTCCCCGATTAGGTTAATCCGACCTGGTGAGAAGAAGGTCGCATCCGCTTGCTCACCAAAAATGTCCAAAAAAGCTTGTTGTAATTGTTCTGTGTTCATAAAAAACTCCTTGTAACCGTTTTATAAGTCTATTATGTCATATTTTAGTAAATTTTTCAATTATTTTACTAAAAACATAGTTTGATTTACCCCAATGAGCTTTCATGGTATAATAAAAGGAAAAACAAGGAGGAATGTCATGGCTACGATTAAAGACATCGCTACCGAAGCTGGGGTATCTAGCGCCACTGTCTCTCGGGTTCTTAATTACGATCCTACCCTATCCGTCAGCGATGAAACCCGAAAGAGAATTTTTGATATTGCAGATGAGTTGAATTATACCAAGCATAAGAAAAAGACACCGCTTAAGCAGAGCCATCCTAAACTAGCCGTCATTCAGTGGTACGATCAGCACGCAGAATTAGATGATCTCTACTACTACGCCATCCGCATTGGCCTTGAAAAAAGAGCCCAGGACCTGGGCTTTGAAATCATCCGCATCTTCCATCAAGAAGCCTTGGAACCTATTGCCCAAGCGGATGCAGCCATCGCCATCGGGAAATTTAGCAGAGCTCAAATCAAAAAATTGGCTAGCTATACGTCAGTACTCGTCTTCGTCGATAGCAATACCCTGGCCAGAGGTTATTCCTGCGTGACCACCGACTTCGAATTCGGCGTCAAGGCTGCCCTCCAGCATTTTTGGAAAAACAATCTCCATAAAATTGGCATGTTAGCTGGGCAAGAGAGCACCTCAGATCAGGTAGAGGCCTTGTTGGATCCACGTCTGCCCATTTTCAAACAATTCCTGACAGATAAGAAGGCCTTCCAGGCTGAATGGGTTAAAATCGGGACCTTCTCCGCAGAAAGTGGCTATCAACTGATGACAGAGTTGATTGATGATTTGGGAGAGGATTTGCCCCAGGCCTTCTTTATCGCCAACGACAGCATGGCGATCGGAGCCTTAAAAGCCCTACAAGAACAAGGAATCCCTGTTCCTGAACGGGTCAGTTTAATTTCCTTTAATGACACAGCCGTGACCAACTATGTCTATCCCAGCTTATCCAGCGTGACCGTCTTTACAAAGGAGATGGGAGCTGCCGCTGTTGACTTAATCCAAGATCAGCTCAACAAGGAGGATGGACAAATGCCTCTCAAACAGATCAACCTGGCGACCCAACTCAACCTGAAAGATTCGAGTCTGTGAAATCTAGCCTCAATCTTGGACTAGCATCCCTCTTAGCTGCATGAAATAGCATCTGACTTACAAAGATTTTCACATTTAACATTTTGCACTAGTTAACGACAAGACTAGCAACTAAAAGGCGACCACTATAGTATTCTATTGGCTAGGATGCTAGGTGGTCGCTTTTTACATTTTGTGCAGACTTTTAGGCTCTTGCTTGAGCCAAGCCTGTTAAACGCTCATCGGCAAAGTGGATCGATTGGTTTCTCAACGGTCAAGGCCTCTATAAAACACCTACTACAAAATCCTTATGAGCAGGATACACTTGGTGAAGGCTTGGCCTTTCGGTTTCATTTCTGGTAATGTATGACGAAGTTACCGGCTCTTTCTTATGAGTTAGACGGTTAAGACTAGATCCGATAATAATTCAGCACATCGCAGCTCAGCTCTTGACGTCAAATCCCCCACAGCTTTCTAGCTGTAAAGGAGGTTAGTCTCACGCACGCTCGGGACTGCTTCCAAATCTATTAAAAGAAACGCATGCTATAGGTATAGGCCTTGGTTTCTCCTGGCAAGGCGAGTTGCAGGTCTCTTTTTTCCTCAAAAATATCGGATTCTTCTATCAGAGTAGCCAGACCGTTCCATGGCTCTAAGGCCACAAAGGGTGCGTTTGTACCACTGGACCAAATCAGTAAATTCTTAAAATCGGGGTAGGTCAATTCAAGGCCATGAGAGCCTTTGGGACTTGTCAAGGTCACCGCTTTACTGGTGATCTGGTCAAAGATCAGGGCCCCGTCCTTAAAGAGTTCCTGCTTGAGCGGTAGGTGTCGACCATCAAAGTCCAGCTGAACCCGATTTTCCGACGATAAGAGGCCGCCCTCACAATTGGACAAGACCTGCGTCGCAATTTCCTGATCAAACCGTACGTCGTAATCTGAGAAATCCAGATGCTCCTCAATCGGACAGTTAAAGGCTGGATGGCCTCCGATGAAAAAGGGAAGCACTTCTGCAGCAGGATTGGTGACAGCATAGGTAACCCTTACGTAATCGTCTACCAGACGGTATTGAATCTCCAAAGCAAACTCAAATGGAAACATCGAAAGCGTCTCTGAGTTAGATTGCAAACGAAATAGGAGCCTGTCTGCCTCTTGCTCTACCAAGTCAAAGCGACTGTTCCTAGCAAACCCATGCCGCCCCAAAACGATAGCCTTCTGACTCCTGGTGACTGCTCTGCCATGGCGTAAGCCCCCACAAATGGGAAAACAAATCGGAGCTTGGCCTGCCCAATGAGCTGGATCGCCCTGCCAAAGGTATTCCAGGCCAGTAACTGACTGGATAGAGGTCAGCATGGCCCCTTGGTCAGTTACCAAAAGTCTTAAGTGGTCATTTTTCAACTGATACATGGCTGTCTCCTTCTCCTATAAATCATCCGCAAGCTTGTTGAGCTTGCGCAGACGGTGATTCACTCCGCTTTTGGTGATCGGGACCGTCAAACTATCGGCTAATTCCTGAATCGAATAGTCCGGGTGTTCCATCCTCAGGATCGCTACCTCTCGAAGGTCCGCTGGCAAATTATCCAGTCCCAACTGACCGTCCAACTTGATAATGTTATTGATGGTTCGGACACTGGCTGTGACAGTCCTCGCGATATTAGCGGTTTCTACGTTATTGGCGCGGTTCAAATCATTGCGGGTTTCCCGTAGAATCTTGACCTCTTCAAAGCTATCTCTTGCCGCCATGGCACCAATCACGATGAAAAAATCCATGATGTCCTCAGCTCGCTGAAGGTAGGTGACCGATCCTTTTTTACGCTCAATGACCTTGGCATCTAAAAGGAAACCTTGCATCAACTGCGCCAAATCCTGAGCGTGGTCGGTATAGATTGAGCTAATTTCTAGCTGGTAGCGCCCTTTTTCGGGATCTTTCACAGATCCACTCGCTAAAAAAGCTCCTCGTAAATAGGCACGACTGGCTTCCTCTTGCCCTAAAATCCTCTGGTCAATTCCTGTCTCCAAGCCAAAAAAACTATCCGCCAGGTGTAGTTCATTGAGGACCGTCTGGACACCTTCTTCTAAAAACACCTGGTAAACTCGGTTTTTCCTAAGATTGGTCTTTTGGTGATAGCGAATCTCAGCCTTGATGGCGTAATGTTTGAGAATCAGTTCATAAACGTGGCGGGCAACCTTGGCATTTTCAGTTGTGATAGACAGGGTCAGACCGTCTTGGCCCAGCCCCAGACTGCCTGACAGTTTGATAATGGCTGCTAATTCAAAGGCTTCGTGAGTAGAGAGGCTGATCAATTCTTCCTTGACTTTTACCGTAAAACTCACCGCTTCACCCTGATGATGTTCATCAATTCTTCTACCACTAGGTCCCCATCATGAAAAGCTCCGCCATTTTCCAACCTTAAGAAATTAGAGGATATAATCCGCTTGGCTTGACTCTGCAAGCCCTTAAAATCATGCACCACCTGAACCAAATATTCATCAAATGCATGAACCGCCATATAGTCTTGTGGAACTTCCTTGATATTGACCAAGACAGTGTCCACAAAAGGACGCTCAAAATGACGGTTGAGGACCTTGACGTGATCCGCATCCGTAAAGTGTTCCGTCTCACCGCGCTGGGTCATAATATTGCAGACATAGACCACTTCTGCTGTCGTCTCCAATAAGGCCTGCTGGATTTCTGGAATCACTAAGTTGGGCAAAATAGAGGTGAACAAGGAGCCGGGCCCCAAGACAACCATGTCCGCTTCCATGATGGCAGAAACCACCTTGCGGCTCGCCTTGGGCTTTTGATCATTATAGGAATTAGTGACATAAACATAATCAATCAAGCCAGCATGCTTGGCCAGTTGGCTCTCTCCTACCACTTCGGTCCCATCTTGAAAGACAGCATGCAGGGTCAAGGCCTGCTCGCTCGATGGGTAGATTTTACCTGTCACGTGGAAAAATTGCGCCAGGAGCTGCATGGCATTGTAGGTTGATCCCTTCATCTCTGAAATGCCGGCAATAATGATATTGCCAAGAGGATGGCCAGCCCAAGGGCCATCGTCTTCGTGAAAACGGTACTGGAAAATCTGCTCGTAGGTCTTAGGCATATCAGACATGGCAACTAAGACATTTCGGAGGTCACCTGGAGGCGTCAAACGCAAGGTCTCTCGTAACTGGCCAGAAGAACCACCGTCATCAGCTACCGTCACAATAGCAGTAATGTCAGCATTTTGCTTGCGGAGGCTGTTTAGAATAACTGGGATGCCAGTCCCTCCTCCAATCACAACAATACGTGGTTTTCTCATGACCGATTGACCGTCTCTTTCCTCAGATCTTTGTCCCTATGACTGGCATTGACCGGCCAATCTTGGGCTAATTCTTCTGATAGCCGCTTAGCAAAAGCAACCGAACGGTGTTGACCACCTGTACAGCCGATAGCGATGGTCAAAACAGACTTTCCTTCCTTTTGATAGCCTGGTAAAATTGGAACCAAGAGATCTAGTAGGCTCTGGTAAAAGGCTTCCGAGGCATCATGGCCCATGACATAGTCATAAACTGGCTGATCCAAGCCCGTCTGTGGCCTCAACTCTGGAAGGTAGTGCGGGTTGGGTAAAAAACGCACGTCAAACACCAGGTCCGCATCCAGCGGTAGACCGTATTTGAAGCCAAAACTGACCACCTCGATCCGGAAGGTCGACTGCTCCTGCCCATCTGAAAAACTATCAATGATGGCCTGGCGCAATTTTCGTGGCGTTAATTCTGTCGTATCAATCACATGCTGGCTACTGCTCTTAAGCGGTGCTAAAAGCTCCCGTTCCTTGGCAATCCCTTCGAGCACTCGCCCATCTGCAGCCATAGGGTGGCTTCTACGGGTCTCCTTGTAGCGGGCAACCAACTCCCCATCCGTCGCATCGAGAAAGAGAATCTTCAAATCAACACTCAAATCACTGTCTAACTGATCCAGGATAGAGCCACCTGCCGCAAAAAAGGACCGACTGCGCATATCAACCACAACTGCGACACGATCATTGTCCTTATTGCTCTGCAAGAGTTCAATGAATTTTGGCAACAAGGCTGGTGGCATATTATCAATGGTAAAGTAGCCCATGTCTTCAAAGGACTGGATTGCAACGGTTTTGCCGGCTCCGCTCATTCCCGTAATCACAACCAACTGCAAGGGTTTATCCGTCATATTTCCTCCTATCTGGCAATAAATGCCTTCTCTCGCAACCAGCCCTCGATTACCGCTAAGGTCTGGTGCTTGAATCTTCCTGATTCATACATGTGATCAGCTCCAGTGATGGATACCAAACATGAGCCAGGGTAGTTCTTGGCTGTTTTTCTGGCAATAGCAGAGACTGTCATCTTGTCCTCACTCCCTGTGATGACGAGAACTGGTCCTGTGATCTTACTAAAGTCTACCCGACCAGCTCTGCTTTTATCGGCAAAGGGAAAGGCCATCTGGGCGTACACCTTACCTGATTCTGGCACTAAACCGTTAAAGATTTCTTCCTTCAGTGATTGATCTTGAGCATTTAAACAATACTTAAAAAATTCTTCCTTGTAAGGTGGCATAGGTTTTTTCCAAAAACCCCAGCGCAAAAAGTGCTTTAGAAAACACCGAATCATGGTTGGATATAGGGCAAAAATATCTGCTGTTGGGGCTGGTCCCATTAAGATCATGCCTTCTACGGGCGTCCGCTCCGCAACAATTTGTGCCAATAAACAGCCTAAAGAATGCCCCAAAAGCAAGGGCGGTTCTGGCAAACTCTCCACTAAGGCTACCAAATCATCTGCATAATCCGTTAAGGTCACCGCACCAACCTTGGCTTCAACCTCAGCATAAGGCAGGTCATGGTATCGTAAACTTGGCGTATGAACCACCAAGCCCATTTTCTCTAGCTGGCTAGCAAAGTCTCCCCAGACCTTGCCATCGCACCAGGTCCCATGAATCAAAATAATTTCCTTGGTCATCCTATTCCCTCAACCTCCCTTCGATCCTCACTTAACCAACTTCTGCAATCACTTCGATCTCAACCTTAACGTCTCTTGGCAAGCGAGCCACTTCAACCGCAGAACGTGCAGGAAAACTCTCTTTAAAAGCCGTGGCATAGACTGCGTTAAAGGCTGCAAAATCGTTCATATCCTTAAGGAAACAAGTCGTCTTTACCACACGGCTAAAGTCAGTCCCTGCAGCCTCCAATATGGCTGCAATATTTTTTAAAACCTGCTCTGTCTGAGCCTCAATGGTATCACCAACAACCTCTCCCGTTTCAGGTGAAAGTGGCACTTGACCGCTAGCAAATAAAAGGTTGCCTACCACTTTCCCTTGAACGTAAGGTCCGATAGCCGCTGGTGCTTTGTCTGTATGAATAATCGTCATGTTTGAACTCCTTTTGTTTTCTAATATTATAGCATATTCCAGGCTTTTCGTTTTAGGATAGCCCATTTTTTGATAAAATAGAAAAAAAGTACCTCAGGAGGCTCTTATGCTCTACTCTGTCACTGCCCTTAACCACCAAGGCATCAATGGGACCGCCCAGCTGTCAAATGGCAAACCTGTTCCCACCAGCCATCCGCTTAATGATCAGCCTGGTTTCAATCCTGAAGAATTACTTGCCCTCGCCTGGTCGACCTGTCTCAATGCAACTATCGAAGCCCTCTTGGAGGCTAGAGGCCTCTCAACCAAATCAGCTGTCTCTGTTACTGTGGATCTTGTCAAAGAACCTGAACAGGCGGGCTATTATTTTCAAGTATTGGGGCAGGCCAGTATTCAAGGCCTCTCATTAGATGAAGCACAAGCCATTGTCCAAGAAGCAGATCAGCGTTGCCCTGTTTCCAAATTACTCGCTCAGGCCAAGACTGTTACTCTAGAAACCGTTTCTTGGACTGATCCCATTGATTTAGGAGAATAGCATGCCACCGATTAGCCTCAGCGATCGCTTTTCAGCGCCTATTGCGGAGTTATTTGATCAAATGATCCCTGCCTTTCAAAAAGGTTATGCCGATTACGTCTATCAAACAGACAATCCCGATGTCCAGAAAAGGCGGATTAAAAACCTGGAGAAAAACTTTCAAAAGTTATTGAACAAACCTTCCTACTATGCCTATCCTCTAAGCCCAGAAGAAGCAAGAGAGCTACTGAAGCGCTGGCAAATAACTGAACCGCTCCCAAAAGTTCATGCGGAGGTCAGCTTCCACCTACAAATCCTGCGTAATGGCGCTCTTTTAGGACTTTGCCAAGTAGACATCCAGGGGAAAGACTTGTTGTTGCACCCTCACCTGACTCCTGAATGGATGGATCAGGAAATTAGGCAAGTCTTTTACCAAACCCTCGAAGATTATCTTAGAAATCAATATCCAGGACAGACGCTTCGCCTAATCCTCCCATCTGCTGATTCGGTTGACTTAGATTTCTTTCAAAGCATGGGGTACGAATCAGACCATCGCACCACTTCTGATGCTGTCCATCTCATCAAATCTATTTGATTATAGAATAGCAAAACACACCTCCTATTCCAACCTACCTTTTGGTTTAGAGGTGTGTTTTCCTTCTTTCTATTGATTCTCTGTCACAAAGGAATAAATCTCATCAATCATTTCTGTCTCGTCAAATACAAAGAAATAATTGACATCACCCAGCAATTCCGAGAAGGCACCTTTTAAATCCTTCTGATCAATCAGGTACTGACCATACTTAGCCTTGATAGCCTCATCGCTGTAGCGGTAACTGGTCTGATGGCGTCGCGACACCACAAAGGAATACTGGGAGAAGTCTCGCTCAGGCAAGGTCTCGCCAGCTATCATGGTAGCATAATCGTGGAAGAGGTTAATCCGATGACCATGGTTATATACATCAACGGTGTAACCACCTGCAGCGCGGTTGTTGTACTCGATTGCCACATAGGAACCATCTTCGTAGCGGAAAAACTCGATATGGAAGAAGCGCTCCTTCATACCAAAGGCCTTGACCGCTGCCCGACCGTAATCTCTTAGGACAGGATCAATCTCTTTCTCAGCATAGTAGCCCATATCCAGCTGATGTTGAACCATGTCAAAGGGGGTGTTGTTATAGGTCAAGCTAGTCTCGTAAATGATGTTACCGTCGCGATCAACTAGGCCGTCATAAGTGCAGACAACCGCCTTGTCCACGAAAGCTTCCAGAAAATACGGTGTCTCCCCATCCCAGGCTTCCTTGAAGGCCTCGACAGAAGCTTCATCCGTCAACTTAAAGACACCCGAAGCTCCGACACCACTATCTGGCTTGGCAATCAAGGGGAGGCCTATTTTTTTGACGATTTTATCAACATCCTTCAGCTCTTCTGCCACCTTGCCAGGCACAACAGGGATTCCTGCCTTTTTGAAGTACTTCTTCATCTTAGACTTGAACTTGGTCTTTTTCAAATGCTTGTAGCGCATGCCAAACACATTGAACTGCTCCCGCAAGGCTGCATCGTGCTCTAGCCAATGTTCATTTTGAGACTCGATCCGATCAAAGGGGCCATGCTTGTAAAAGAGGAAGGCCGCTGCTCTCTTAACTTCATCTAGATTTTCTAGATCTTCCACTCGGAAATACTCTGTTAGAGCTGCTTGCAGGCCGTGGCCAAGCTGTTCGTATGGCTCCTGACCAATGGCTAAAACCGTGATGCCTTTCTTGGCTAATTCAATAGAAAATTGTTGAAAATTTTCAGGATAATAAGGCGAAAGGACTAAATAATTCATAAAAACCTCCTAAAATCCTAGTGCTGTCAGAAAATAAGGCATTTGCACGCGCCACCATTCCCAGTCGTGGGCAACATCTGTCCCCCACTCATCAAACCAAGCAGGAAGCTGCTTCTGGGCAAAGGCCTCCTTCAACTGATAGTAAGACGGCAAGCCATCCTGCTCCCAGGCACCAAGCCCTGTACAGACAACAATATCCGCTCGGCGGTAGCGGTCAATAAACCAGCCGTCGTTTTGCTGCCAAATATAGTCCGCCGGAGAATTGTAATAGACTGCCAAATCATCTCCAAAATCACCCCCGAAGAAACGAGCGTCATAGACACCAGACAGAGCAATGACCTTGCTGAAAACATCTGGGTGCTGGAGGAAGAAATTCAGCGCATGGTAAGCTCCCATCGAACAGCCAGTTGTCATCATGGCATCGAACCAACCGGTCTTATGCTTGATGAAAGGGATAGCTTCTGAGATCACATAGCGATCATAGGCCTGATGGGCCAAGGCTCTGTCGTGAATCGGCTTGTCATCTGCCAACCAGCTTTCACAATCGATGGAACTCAGGGTGAAAAATTGGATCTTACCAGCCTCAATAAAAGTCTGACAAGCCTCAATCATGCCAAAATCAGCATACTCATTATGGCTGCCACCAGATGACGGAAAAACGACAACTGGCATCCCTGCATGGCCATATCGGTTTAAAACCATTTCCCGTCCCAACTGACCGGACCAGTGACTTAACGCTTCAAAATGCATAGGAAATCCTCATTCATTCTTATAGTAATATAGGTCTACTGTTATTTTACCATAAAATTCTGAAAATTACAACAAAACCTCCTTGTAACTGTTTTCTTTGATTGAGCATTACTTTAAAGTGGTCCCTTACACGCAGGAGGGCGAAAGAAAACACCCACTACTGCGTCACAACTCTTCCACTTCAGCAAACAGTCCCTGTCCTATAATAGCCTGTCTCCTAAAAGCAAGATGTCAAGCTATCTGGCAATTAAAACAACCTCCCACATCACTAGATTAGCATGAACTACCTTGGTCTTATGCGACGCGAGCTACTTATTATTTAATGTAATGAGCCGTTCACTTCGACTCATGGTTAGACTTGCTCTAATTGACTCTGACAAGACTAAAGCAACAGTTGGCCAGTTCCCCTCTTGCTCTGCAATGCTCCTCATTTTCTTAATTCTTACAGCTTAACCAGATCAGCAAGCGCTGTTTTGATCAAAAAAGCGTCGCGCATTTTCATTTGCGCACGCTCTTTTTTATTCCCATTCCTCGCTTAAGAAGCGCAGGCACTCTGGCAGATAACTGGCCCAGACATGCTCGTGGTGGATAGCACCGACAATGACATTCAGTTTGATATGCTCTAGGGGCAAGCCTGCCTCTAGGAGCTGACGGTAGTATAGCAGGGATTCATCGATATAGAGTTGCTTGATATTGCCCTGAGTCAAGGTCGCATCCGTATCATCGCCCTCATCGGTCCCAACCTGAATGTAAACCCTCTGGTCAGGATCCAGGCTATGACGCTTGATAAATCGATCAAACTCCGCTCGATTGAGCCAGTTAGCGGATGAAAAGACACCCAGGCTACCGATTTGCTCCTGGTAAACAACCCCCATGAACTGGGTAATATTGCCTCCAAGGGAAGACCCTACCATGGCAGTGTGTTTCCGGTCTGCCTTGGTCCGATACTGCTTATCGATAAAGGGCTTGACTACTTCCATGACAAACTCTGCATATTCAAGTCCCTTACCCCCCATATCCTGGTCCTCTGGTGAAATCACATTGGAAAAGCGCCAGGGGGCATATTCGTTCAGGCGAGAGATATGATTATCAATGCCGACAACAATCATCCGTGGAATATCTGGATTGCGCTTGAGAGTCGGAATGACCTTCCAAGAATAGCCCGTAAAAGCTTCCTTGCTGTAAAAAACATTTTGACCGTCATGCATGTAAACCACCGGATAACGACGTTCCGTGTCCTCATGATAATCTTTGGGTAGAAGGACACGGATACGGCGCTTCTCCCCCAAATAAGGGACGTCTAGATAGTGGGTCTCCATGTCGAGGTAAAAGTAATGCTTGTTCATCCAGAGCCTCCCTGTTTTTTTCTTTCAAGCTATGTGTCTGATTAGCCATCTTAAGCGACATCTCTATTGTGAGGTGCGCTTTCCTAGATTATACACTAAATACAAGCACTTGGAAACTAAAAATTTTTAGCCGTATCCAAAAAGAAACAATTCATGCTCAACGAAAATCAATCTAGCCTAGGAAAGGAAGCTGATGATAACACTGGTGTTCATCAAAGCGAGTTGGCAAGGGCTATCCTAGATTTTTTAAGAGTATCAACTCACTCAGCCTTTTTCTAAAGCCTATTCAACAGCCTATTTTGCTGGTTCTAGTAGACGGACACCTTCTTCCAAGATTTCCATCACTGTCAAGGTGTGCTCCTTCTGAACCAAGGGCTCACGTCGTCCAGTCAAACTTTCGTAGAGGGCCTCGTAAAACAGGCTATAGTCCCCAACCTCAGATACCCAGGTTTCCTCCTGGTATTGACCGTCTGAACGATAGGTTAGGATGCCATAATCGCTCGGTCTGTCTAAGCCAAAATCAGCTTGATCCGGCATATAGAAACGCTTGAGGTCCTCTTCTTGCCTGTCCTTGCCTTCCTTGATAAAGCAACCATTTTCACCATAAAGCACAAAACTCGGACGCGGCTTCACTCGAAAATAACTGGATTTGATAGAAACTTTCAGATTCCCATAATAGAGATCCAGATCAAAATAATCGTTCATCCGCCCCTCGCCTAAAAGCTGACGAAGGTCGTAATGCACACGGTCTGGCTTACCAAAATAAGAAACGACTTGATCAATGGTGTGGCAGCCATGATTGTAGAGGAAACTGGTCTCTACAGAAAATCCTTCAACAGCGTGAGGAACCTCTGGCCTGTCATAGTCAAAATGCATTTCAATCTCATGCAAGTTGCCCAGTCTACCAGACTCGATAACCTTGAGGCTTGTCAAAAAATCTGAATCAAACCGTCTGTTCTGATACCCCTGCAACTGGACACCTTTTTGGGCCGCCAAGGCAAAGAGTTCTTCCGCCTGGGCAACAGTTTTCGCAAAAGGTTTCTCCAATAAGACATGCTTGCCAGCTTCCAAAGCCTTCTTCGCATAACTGTAGTGGTGTTCCATTGGGGTAGTAACAACCACCAAGTCAATCTCAGGGTCCTCTAAAAGCTCGCTCAAGTCAGTCGTATAGGCAACTCCTGCTATCGGTGCCCAATCCTGCTTCAGGCTTCTGTTATAGATTGTCTTAACCCTAAATTTCCCTGCCTTTAATAGAAAAGGCAAATGATAGCGATTGGTGCTCTTGCCGTTGCCAATAAATCCTGCTGTAATCATCAGTTCCTCCTTTGCTCTTCCTAGAGCTTGTTCTCATTGCCTTTTGAGTTAGTGTAGGCAAAAATCTTGGAAGGTCCTAAGCCCCACCAAGATCAATCCATTCAGTTCAGATAGCCGCTGGTCTTTATCTGAAAGCCATAGTCATATTTTACCATTCCAGCCCTGACAATTCAATGATATCACGGTCCTCATTTGTCCAAAAAAGCTTTCGTCAGCAAGCGCAGACGGCTAATAAAGGCCCTAAAAACCTTACCTGCCATGCCCTCGTCAGGGTTCTCCCACCATAGTATCTCGCTCTAGTCTCTTGAAAAACGTCTACTTCTGCTAGTGTTTCTTTAGGTTAATGGTTGTGATGGTAGATAGCAGAGCTGTAAAAGTGAGATTTGACTGGATTTCGATGAGCAGGATGGCCGACTGACAAACCATAGACCGGGTAAACATGCTCTGGTAATTGAAGCAAGTCTGCGATCGTTTCAATCCGATCACGAATTCCCCCAATATAACATGATCCCAGCCCCATAGACTCCACTGCAATGACCCTGTTTTGAGAAACCAGTGTGGCATCAATAGCGCAACCATCACCGCATCCAGCCAAGCTGGTTGAACTATCCCCCTCTTGCTGGGCAAAATCTGCATGGCGCTTAACGTCACTACAGAAGATGAAAAAGTGTCCCACCTCTAACATAATAGTTTGAAACTGCCCCTGCTCTGCTAATTTTCCCAATCATTTCCCAACATCAATACTGATCATCGAATAGGCCTGCCTATGGAAGTCGTAGGTGCTGCTTGAGCAGCCTGGACCAAAAGGTCAACTTCTTCTCTCCTAAGCTTTTGATCTGTGAAATCTCTGACAGAGGTGCGACTAAGCAGAAGATCTATCGTTTGATTCATCTGTCACTCCTTTTGCCTTACCCAAGATCTGCACCATTAGAAGCGGTGACTTTTTTATACCAGTCGTAAGAATCTTTCTTGCTCCGCTCCAGCGTACCATTTCCTTCATTGTCGCGGTCAACGTAGATGAAACCATAACGCTTCTTCATCTCGCCAGTCGTAAAGGACACACAGTCGATACAGCCCCAAGGCGTATAGCCCCATAGCTCTACACCATCTTCATTGATGGCTTTTTCCATTTCCTGGATATGGCTGCGCAGGTAGTCAATGCGGTACTGGTCATGGACAGATCCGTCTTCTTCCTTGACATCGATAGCCCCAAAGCCGTTTTCTACGATAAAGAGTGGCTTTTCATAGCGCTCATAAAAGGCGCTAAGGGAATAGCGAAGTCCCACAGGATCAATCGCCCAGCCCCAGTCCGAAGCCTTGATGAAGGGGTTGACGACACTGTATGGATTAGAGGCTTCAATAGCATCTGATACATCGCTCTGTTCTTTTTGCGAATCAACAACATTGCTCATATAGTAGCTAAAGCCAATATAGTCGACAGTGCCTTCTGCCAAAACCACCTTATCCTCCTCAGTGATTGGAATCTTGAAGCCCTTGCGCTCAAACATCTTGAGGCTATAGGCTGGATAGTGACCACGGACCTGCACATCACAGAAGAACCAGCGATCGTGCATGGCTTGGTTGGCCAGAAGGATATCCTCTGGACGGCAAGAGTAAGGATAGATAGGCACCATGGCAATCATGTTTCCAATCTTGAAGTCTGGGTTGATAGCCTTACCAATCTTAACCGCACGAGCGGATGCTACAAGGGTATGGTGACCACAGATGTACATGGCTTCTTCTGGATTTGGGTAGTCACCAAAGTGGGCACCAGAGTTGGTCCAACCAAAGATGTCATTGTGGTAGTTCATCTGGTTGTTGATTTCATTGAAGGTCATCCAGTATTTGACCTTGTCCTTGTAGCGCTTGAAGACCACTTCTGCGAACTTGACGAACTGATCCACCGTGTCACGGCTCATGAAACCACCATTCTTCTTGGCCAATTCGTAGGGCATTTCAAAGTGAGACAAGGTGATAACAGGCTCAATGCCGTATTTCAAAAGTTCATCAAAGACATCATCGTAGAACTGCAGACCTTCTTCATCTGGCTGATCTTCAAATCCTGTTGGAAAAATCCGTGACCAGGCAATCGAGGTACGGAAACATTTGAAGCCAAGGTCCGCAAACATGGCAATGTCTTCCTTGTAACGGTGGTAGAAATCGATGCCGACATGGTTGGGGTAATAGTTTCCTTCTACAACACCATCCGTAATGACACGAGGAACCCCATGGGCACCTGCTGTCATGACATCTGCGACAGACAAGCCTTTTGAACTCTCGAGGACACCGCCCTCAAACTGGTGGGCAGCTAGGGCACCGCCCCATAAAAAATTCTTTGGAAAAACCATGATAAAACTCCTTTAAGTAAATTTGACATCTTGACTATATCATATATCAAACAAAAGAAAAGCCCCTTGTACAAGATTGGACAAGGGTCTCAATCATTTCTATCAATAAAGAGGATTTTCTGGAACTCTGTTCTACTTATTCTAAAACAAGCATAACAGGAGCCCAGCAAGCAAACCGCCTAGGAGTGCTGCTGAGATATTGGGAAGACTTTTAAGAACACTGCCTCCCCCTAGCTGGTCAAAGACAGAGACACCCACCGCTGTCGCGACTCCCATATCAATAAAAATGGGACCACTCTGGTAAATCAGAGGTCTGGCCGAGCCATGGTTGACTAGCCAAAGGGTTCCAATAATCAAAACAATGCCTAAGATACCTCCCACAGCCTGCCACCGCTGAACCAGTCGACGCCACCAGCTTAAAATCGCAAAAGGTAACAAAAAGCCCCCTAAAATCGTTTGAAAGACTGCCATAACTGTCATTTTCTCTTCCTCCCTAAGCCACTCTCCAGCAACCAAGCCATCAGACCTGCCAGGACAGCTCCAAAAATAAGAAGCACAAGCGTTGGCCCACTCTGGGGGAGTATGTTTAAGCCCTTCTTGAAGATTTCACGTGTAAGGACTGCCGAGGCAATGGCAAGTCCCATATCGATACTGGCCCCCTTCCCATACCTTGGAATTAAACCTCGATAATGAATCAGATACCAGACCGGCCCAATCACAGTCGCACCAGCAACATATCCTGTAAAATAACCAAATTGGCTAGCAAACAACTGCCATATCAAGGGTACTAAAAAACCAGCCAAACCATAAGCAAACAAAGCACGGATAAATCTCATCTTAACTCCTTTCCAGATTAACCCCTATCCTAGCATAGAAGCAATCAAAAGAAAACCAGCCCTCCTAATTTTGGAACATGGTTCCAGAGAGAGCTAGCCTTTGGTGATATTTGATAGAACGCAGATCCAAGTCCCTTGCCAATGCTTTAACTAAAGAGGCGCTTCTCCTGACCACTAGGAAGTTTCAAAAATGTCAAAAGCCCTAAAACTAAGAGGCTCAGGCCTGCTAAAACAAGACACATGAGACTGTAAGACCCATGGTCCAGTAGCTGGCCGACCAGATGTTGGGTAAGGATCGATCCCAGACTTCTAGCCACTTGGACAAGCGAAAGGGCTGTAATCAAGAAGCGCTGGTCAACGAGAGAAGCGACGATTTTCATGTTGGTCATGATGAAGAGCATACCACTCGTGTGCTTGGCCAACAAAGTCATCCCTATCTTTGCAGTCAAGCCAAAATCCAACCCGTAAACAATAAATTGCACAATAACCAAGATAAGGACAATTGTAAATAATTTACGACTGGTCATCTGGTCCATGAATTTGTAAGACAGTAGAGTCAGGGGAGACTCACAGAGAACAGACAGGGCAACAACCGTTGTGGCTAGATTGACTGATAAGCCAGAGTCTTCCAGCATGGCAGGAATATAAGTATGTCCAGCCATCATGACCCCTGAAACAATCATGGCTAAAACCAGGTAAAACAGGTAGGTCTTGTTTCGGAACAGAGCCAGTCTGGCCGGTTCAGATACTTCCACTTCAGCGGTTTGAGCGAGATGAGCATCTTCTGAAACCTCTGTTCCCCAGATGCCGACCAAGGCCAGAAACATGCTGACCATAAAAGCCGCAAAAATCGCCCGAGGGGCAACATAATCATAAATGAGTCCAGCCGCTTGATTCCCCAGGGCAAAACCAAGAGTTCCCCAAATTCGGATCTTCCCATAACTAAAAGGGCTGGTCGTCGCAATTTTTTCCATGACAGGAACACTGCCATTAACTAAAAGCAAAATCCAACTGTAGGCTAAAGCAATGGTTGTCAACTGCTGATTGGTCAAGAGGACAAGCCCGCCTGGTAAGCTGGACCAAAGCAGGAGGCCAGTTACTTTCTTAACACCAAAACGATCGTTTAACCAACCGATCAAGGGCTGGCTAAGCATCGAAGCGACAAAGGAAAAGGAAACCACCATGGAGACCTGACTGGCTTTATAACCTAGATCCAAAAGATAGACAGAAATCAGAGCAGAAAACAGGGCCCAAGCCAAATAATAAAAGAAGTACATCATCAGATAGGCCAAATAGCTATCCTTAAAAATTTTCATACATCACCATCTCTTTGAATTTATTCCTTAGTTATGATACCATGATTAGAGATAGTTGCCTATGCCAATAAACGATTTGGGAACAAGGTTCTCAAAAATAAGTTAAACGATTTGAACCATTGAATGACAGAAAAATAGGAGTTCCTTATGCTAATCACAGAGAAATTGGAAACCTGTCCCTTCTCCCCCAGCGAGAAAGTGATTGTTGACTTTATCCTCAAAAACGGTCACCAATTGCAACATCTCACTACCACGCAAATTGCGGAAAGGACATTTTCCTCAAAGTCCACCCTGGTCCGAGTTGCTCAAAAGCTCCATTTTTCAGGCTGGAAAGCATTTAAAGAAGCCTATTTGGCTGAGCTTAATTATTTGGACAAGACCTTAACCTACACAGATGCCAACTATCCTTTTACCAAGTATGATAGCTTCCCCCGTATTGCCAATAAATTAGCCAAACTCAAGCAGGAAGTCATCACAGAAACCCTGGATCTGCTAGAGCCTGATTCGCTCGATCAGGCTGTTCAGCTCTTGGCCAAGGCTCAGACCATCCATATCTTTGCAGCGAGCAACAATCTGCTCTTGTCTAGAGAATTTGCACTCCAAATGTCTCGCATTCAAAAAGATGTTCGCATTCATGATTTGCATGGTGAGGTTAATTTTGGAGCCTACTTGGCCGATCCCAAAAGTTGTGCGCTGATGATTAGCTATTCTGGCGAGTCCAAGATCCTCCTGCAAACTGCTGAAATCCTCGCATCACGCCAGATTCCTCTACTGCTCTTGACCAGCCTTGGAGACAATCAAACCACTCAATTTGCCGATGTGATTCTGCGTTTATCCACTCGTGAAAAGCTTTATTCAAAAATCAGCACCTTCGCTACGGATGAATCGATCCTCTTTCTCCTGGATACCCTCTATGCCTGCCTATTCTCCCTCAATTATGATACCCACTTAAAGCTGAGAAAGGAAACTTCTCGGATTGTTGAAGCAGAGCGAGGAGCTTCGTCACAGATTCTACAAGAACAGAGGAACTAACGCTTTCATTTTTGAGTATTTTAGAGTATAATAATGAAAAGACCATTAACTTTAGATAAAGGGTAATTCATGAAAATAAATGATTTAAAAGAAAGCAAACGTGTGGAAGACCGTCGTGGTCGCGGCTATTCTCCAAGAAGGCAGGGCGGTGGCCTAGCTGGCTCTGGCCTAGGAGGAAACCTTCTTCTCCAACTTCTCTTCTCATCCGGTAAAGGCAAATGGCTTATCCTGTTATTGCTCCTTTTCGGCTTGATGGGTGGCGGAGCAGGATTTGGGGATTTCCTTGGTTTTGACACCAATGGTGGCTATTCTCAGTCCTATCAAGACCAAACGGAAGGTGCTTCATCTAAAATGACCGATGAAGAAGGCATTTTCCTCAGTAAGGTCTTCCAAAGTACCGAGGACTTCTGGACAAAAGAATTTTC
The DNA here is from genome assembly GCF_040545225.1 of Streptococcus rupicaprae. NCBI lineage: Bacteria > Bacillati > Bacillota > Bacilli > Lactobacillales > Streptococcaceae > Streptococcus > Streptococcus rupicaprae. Next base: position 121,220 of record NZ_JBEPLO010000003.1, read on the forward strand.
AAAAGAAGGTCTGAAATATAATCCACCTGTCTTGGTTATCTTTGATGGTCAGACAAGTACAGCCTGTGGAATTGGTTCAGAAGCTTCTGGTCCCTTCTACTGCCCAGGTGATAGCAAGGTTTATATTGCCCTCTCCTTCTATCGTGATTTAACGACCAAATACAAGGCTTCAGGCGATTTTGCTATGGCCTATGTGGTCGCCCATGAAGTGGGGCACCACGTCCAAAACGAGCTCGGAACCATGTCAGACTTTAATAGAGCCCGCCAAAAACTTTCCGAAAAAGAAGCCAACGCCCTAATGGTTCGATTGGAATTGCAAGCAGACTATTACGCTGGAGCTTGGGCAAAATATGTTGACGGCCAAGGTCTCCTGGACGTTGGAGATATCGACGAGGCCATGAACGCAGCCCACGCTGTTGGCGACGATACCCTCCAGAAAGAAGCTTACGGACGCGTCATTCCTGATAGCTTTACCCACGGTACTTCCGCCCAACGCCAAAAATGGTTCCACCGTGGTTACCAATACGGCGATCTCGCTCACGGTGACACCTTCTCAGGGGATATTTAGTCAAAAGAAATCAACAGTTGGATTGACTTTATTATAAAAAAATCCTTAGAATCAGTAGTTTCTATAAACTGATTCTAAGGATTTTTTGCATAAGTTAAGTAACTTCTTGTCAACTGTCGTGGATAACCTCACTGCGGACATTAGAGAGGCACATAAAACGTTCAAGATAAGCTAAGTAAACTAGTCCTGAACGTTTTTTCTTTTTTGTTTGTAACTCTTACTTGGCAATTTGTCATGTCTAGGCAGACTTACTTAGTAAATTCGACTGTCACATTAAATTCTGGGTTAATGGCTGTAATGATTGATTTGTAATAATTATCAGCTGATTGCTGTAGTTGTTCTTGATAATGTTCCAAGTATTCCTTTTGCGCTTTATTTGACAATCTGCTAGTCGCTAGATCACCAGTATCAATCTTCTTAGTTGCAAAACTCAGCAAATCACCGCTGTCATCATAAAGTTTATAATCATGGAATTGAACACCAATGGCTTCAAACTTTGGCACCTTAACCAAGATGTCATGCTCACCAGTTTTCTTAATTGTTACCGGTTTTTTAATCCCCATTTTAGCATCATAATCGAGGACAATTAGTGCTCTCTTTTCTGATGCTGGAATGCCAATTTTAGTCCATGGTATCTTTGTATTTTCTTTTTTACTTTCGACCCTCTGGAGACCAACATTAAGTAAGACAACTTCTTGAACCTGTTCCAGGTATTTGACTGATGAGTAAGACTGACTAATGCTAGCTTGGTCGGATCGTCCTGTAATATAGCCAAAAAGATTAAAACCACCCGCCAGCAGCAATATCGCAAGTGCCATCCAAACATACATTTTTAATTTAAAAAACTTCTTTATTAACGGCATAAGACCTCCTTCTAAAATCATTATACTACCTTGTGGATATAAACATAATATCAAATTTTAAGTATTCCACTTATAATATTATCAAAAGGAGGTGATTACCTTGATTAGTTATGAACCGCTTTGGCAGACAATGGCTGATCGAGGGGTCTCTCAATACAAATTACTCAAATCAGGAATTGATAACAAAACATTAGACGGTTTAAAAAAGAATAAAAATATTACTCTACTCACTCTGGAAAAACTCTATAATATTCTAGACTGTACACCTAACGATATCGTCACATTTATACCAGAAATTGAAAAAACCTATGACCAAAGCCAGTCATAGGTTTTTTGTTACAAATGATAAAAAGGATTTGTCGTCGCCTGTGCTTGCACCACGTCCACCTCCCAGCTGTTTTCAGCTGTCCAGCTGCGGAGGAGCTGGGCGATTTTCTCAATAAAGAGCACTTCGATATGGTGGCCTGGGTCGATGGCCAAAAGGCCATCCGTCAGCATCTCCTGGGCGGTGTGGTAGTAGATGTCACCCGTGATGTAAACATTCGCACCCTTTTTCAGGGCATCCTTATAGAAGGACTGGCCAGAACCGCCGCAGATAGCGACACGGGACACGGTCGGATTAGCACGGTCGTAGCTGACCAGACGGACGCTATCCAGCTGGAAGATTTCCTTAACCTTACTCGCCAAGTCTTCAAAGTTGGTCTGGGTGATATTGCCCACACGACCGATGCCCTGACCATCCACAGTCTCAGACAGGGGCTCGACAGAGGTCAGCCCTAGCAGGTCACAGAACCAATCGTTGAGACCGCCCTCAACCACATCGATGTTGGTGTGGCTGACATAGACGGCGATGTCGTGCTTGACCAAATCCAGGACCATCTGGTTTTGCGGGCTGGCGACCAAGTTTTTCAAGGGACGAAAAATCGGCGCGTGCTTGACAATAATCAGCTCTACGCCTTGCTCCACCGCCTCACGCACTGTCTGCTCCCGCAGGTCCAAGGCCACCATGACCTTGGAAATCTCCTTGTCCAGCGTCCCGATTTGCAGGCCGACCACGTCTCCTTCCAGGGATAGCCCCGGCGGGCAAAAGGCCTCGTAGCGTTCGATTAACTGACTAGCTTTCATGTAGCACCTCCTTGATGGCTTGGATTTTTTGGGCAATAGCAGAGCGGGCCTCCTCGTGGTGGTCTGGGATACCAGCCAAAGCCTGTTCCAGTTGTTTGAGTTCCTTCTCCCACTTGGTCACAAAGACTGGAGATTTATCTTGACGCAGGAAAGGTCCAAAGCGCAGGTCAAGGTCAGATAGGTCCTGCTGACCTCTTTCAGCCACGATAATCTCATAAATCTTACCCTGCTCTTCTAAGATCTCCTCAACCAAGATGGCATAACCAGCCCTGCTCAGCCAGTTGCGGAGCTCATCCTCACGGTTGTTGGGCTGGAGCACCAGGCGGGTGACGCCCTCCAGTTTCGCTCTGCCATTGTCCAAAATTGAGGCAATCAAACGCCCCCCCATACCACAGATAGTGATGGTGTCGATGGCATCGGCAGGTGCAAAGGCGGCCAGGCCGTCAGCCAGACGAACCTCCAACTGGGCGGTAAAAGGCGAGTTCTGGGCGTTTTTGAGGGCAGACTGGTAGGGGCCGTCCACCACCTCGCCAGCGATGGCATGGCTAATAGCCCCTTGCTCCAGCAGGTAAAGGGGGAGATAGGCGTGGTCCGAGCCCACATCTAAAAGCCTTGCCCCTTGTGGGACAAAGCCTGCAACTTGTCTTAAACGTCTTGATAATTTTTCCATACTTAATCCTTAAAAAGTCCCAAAGCTGCTTGGTAATCTGCCAAATGGCCTGATCCCTGGGGCTGAATTTGGGCCTCACGCTCAGCCTGTCGGGCCTCAACTTGGGCAAGGGTGGTAATCCCTTCACGCCGCCAATTTCTCAAAATAGCCTGGATATATTTCCAGTTGGCCTTGCCGTTAAAAACAGCTTCTTTGAGGGCTTCTTTGATCAGTTCAGGCGATACGTTTTCCTGAAGGCTCTTTTCCAGATCTTCGATCTCAAATGGGCTTAGGAAGCGACCCAGTTCCCGTTCAAAGTCGGCCACCAGCTCCTTAGCCGGATTGGAGAAGGGGCCTGCACTGGCCGAATCAGCATCAGTCTCCAGCAAGGCGTCAAGTTTATCTAAGGCTGGAAGGGCATCAAAAATCATTTCAATTTCACCAGCCAGCTCAATTGTTTTGAATTCTAAGAGGCCAGCAGACTGAAGGTCAGAAATAGCTTGGTTGACTGCTGCTACCGTCATCCCGGTCGCCTGGGCAATCGTGCTTGGGGCCAATTCCTCCAACTGAGAGGTATTTTGGTAAAAGAAAAATTGCCAGACCAAAAAATCATCCCTTGAGGGAAAAAGGTCCTTAAAATGGAAAAGTAAGGCAGCGGGTAAGACCACGTTGCCAGACTTAAAATGCTTTGAATAACTCATTAACGCTCCTTACAAACTGGCGGATAAGAGAGGATCCGACTGAAGCAATTGCCAATCGTATGGGGTCTCTTGATAGACAGCGTAGTTGATCCAGTTGCTGAAAAAAAGAGCTGCCGCCAGGTTCCAACGCAGGCACGGCTGGGTCGTCGGATCGTCATTGTCAAAGTATTGATGAGGAATCTGAGGATCCAGACCAGCCTTAAGATCGCGGCTATACTCCTTGGCTAGGGTGTCCCGATCATATTCCAAGTGGCCAAAGCTGTAAACTTCACGGAGGTCCTTGCTAGCCAGGATGGACAGCCCTACTTCTTCTCCCGCCGCCAAAATCTCTAAATTCTCCAAATCAGCAATCGCTTCTGGCAAAATAGTGGTGTGGCGAGAATGAGGCGCCAAGAAAATATCGTCAAACCCACGCATGAGCGGACTATTAGGGGTGACGGTCTCTTGCCTGAAAATGCCAGATAACTTTTGCTCCAAGCGGGTCTTATCCACTCCATAGCGGGAATAAAGCCCTGCCTGTGCCCCCCAGCAAATGTGAAGGGTCGAGTGAACATGGTCCTTGGACCAAGCAATGACCTGATCCAACTCTTCCCAATAATTGACCGCTTCAAAGGGCATATTTTCCACCGGAGCACCTGTGATAATCAGACCATCGTAGTAACGATGCTTGATCTGCTCAAAGGTCTTATAGAAGGTCGTCAAGTGATCCGCACCTGTATTTTTAGACGTGTGCGACACCATTTGTAAAAATTCCACATTAAGCTGCAGAGGAGTGTTGGCCAAGAGACGCAAGAGCTGGGTCTCTGTCACAATCTTGGTCGGCATTAAATTGACGATCAAGACGTCTAAGGGACGAATATCCTGATGGTTGGCCCGTTGGTCGTCCATGACAAAAATATTCTCAGATTTTAAAATATCAACTGCTGGTAAATCTTGATGGATCTTAATCGGCATAGAACACTCCTTGGACTGATCTTTCTTTCATTATACGGCAGAGCGTCCTCCTTTGCAAACACCTATTTTTTAGAAGTTGTTATAGGTTTTAACTATACTTCCTCTAATTTTTCTTTTTCTTGTTTTCGGTATTTTTCCATTTTAGCCTTGAAAAGCTCCCCGTTGCTGGGTGGGGTGTAGGTGACCGCATTGGCACCAGCAGCAATAACTGCTCGGATGCTTTCCTCGTTTGGCCCACCTGTTGCCATAATTGGCACATCTGGAAATTGCTGGCGGACTTTTTGAACGATTTCAACCGTCCGACTGCCACCAGAGACATTGAGAATATCAACCCCAGCTTCCAGGCGAGACTTGATATCTGAGTGCTCTGAAACAACCGTGTAGATAATGGGAATATCAATCATCTCATTCATCTTAGTGATGGTTTCGACGTTGGTTGGTCCATTGGTCACCACTGCTAGAGCGCCTTCAGACTCTGAAAAGAGACTCATGTTAGCAGAGCGTGTCCCTGTCGTTAGGCCACCACCGACCCCTGCTAGGACAGGAATAGTTGCTACTGACATGATGCTCTTTGCAATAGCTGGGCTAGGCGTGAAAGGATAGACTGCCAAGACCGCATCTGCATTGGTATTGGCTATAATCGCTACATCCGTCGTGAAAATCACGGCACGGATGAGACGGCCATAAATCTTAATGCCAGAGCATTCCCAAATGGCTTTGGGCATTTTGACAATGTCCTGACGCAAATCTGACATGACCTTAGGAGCTTTTTGCACTTGTCCTTCTTCCATATTCTCTTCCTCTTTCAGACCCTTAATAATGCATCAAGACCTTGTAATCGTAGTCACCGATCGCCTCACGACCTTTTAAGTCATCCAATTCGATGAGGAAGGCACAACCAGCTACAATACCGCCCAATCGCTCGATCATTTCAATCGTTGCCTTAACTGTTCCACCAGTCGCCAAGAGGTCATCAACAATCAGAACACGTTGGCCAGGTTGAATAGCATCTGCGTGCATAGTGAGCGTATCCACACCGTACTCTTTTTCGTAGTCTGCTGAGATCACTTCGCGGGGCAATTTTCCTGGCTTACGAACAGGGGCAAAGCCAACACCCAACTCAAAGGCTACTGGACAACCCACGATAAAACCACGCGCCTCAGGACCTACGATCATGTCGATTTTCTTGTCAGTTGCGTACTGAACAATCTCACGAACCGCATAGCTGTAGGCATTGCCATCAGCCATCAGGGGGCTAATATCACGAAAAACAATCCCTTCTTGAGGATAGTCATCGATGCGAGCAATATAATCTTTTAAGTTCATTTAATGTCTCTCTTTAAAAATAGTTTTTACAGCCTATTATAGCACATTTCCTCTCAATTAGGGGAAATAAGCCCCTTTCTAGCACGCCGTACACATAAAAATAATGCATGCAACCATTTTTTAGCTACATGCATTTTTCAAAAAATTACTTGAAAACATTCCAATAATCGGTACCATTCTGTTTATCTCGCAGAAACTATAGCATCAATTTCATCTAAAAAGTACAATACTTCTCTGCAAAATTGTTTTCTGAAACCATCTTTTCTCCATGCGTTTGACGTGCCCTTCTAGTCACGCGCCTCCTTGAAACAAACTTTCTTTCGTTTGCCCAAGAGGCGATGGACTTATAGGATTGCCTTCTCGCCAACCCTTAGTAACCATATTTCCCATGTGACCCTTACTTATCCTAGGACTTCTAAGTCAATCCCCTTATCCCGCAAATTATCTAAACATTCCTGCAGGTAAGTTTCATCGTGCTCTGGGTAGATGGGATTGGTGACAGACAGGACTGGCAAGTCAGTGTAGGGCTGGGCAGTCTTCCCTCGGTAATTGGGGTCATGCCAAGCCTGATCCGGCTGGTAGCCCCTCTTTGCCATTTCCTCCATGACGAGGACGTGGTACTGATAAAGCTTATAAGGGGAGTGGTCAAAGACATAGTTGACCGTCGCGTGAGGTTTGCCCCAGCCCCGTCCTCGCAGGGCTGCACATTCTCGGTGTTGTCCCAGCAACTGCTGACGAGGAAGGTTGGCCATCAAATCTTGGTGCCACAGGCGCATAAAACCCTCCTAGTCTCGGATAAAGGAACGGTCGTGAGCTGAGAAATTAACCTCGTCAGACACCAAACGCTCAGCGGTCATCTTGAGATCGTACTTCTCTCGAAGAGCGATGATGCGGTCCATCTCAGGCGAAGCGTGGTGAATATCCAGCGCCTCCTGGTCTGCCCAGCTATCCACCAAAAGCACCGTTTCAGGATCAGCGTGGGAGATAAAATACCCATAGCGCAGGTTGCCAGCTCTCTGGCGGATAGTGGTCGCAATGCCTTGCTCCTCCATCTCTTGGATGAATTTGAGGGCAGCGCCATCTTGGCCGGTGTAGGTTAATAAAAATGTTAAGGACATGGTGTTTTCTCCTTTTGTAGGTTTTTAGCGATTTCCAGCCCATTCGGCATAAAACTGATCAAGGTAGACTTCCATAAAACGATGCCTTTCCTCAGCCAATCGCTTGCCGTAACTGGTGTTCATTAGGTTTTTTAGGATCAGCAATTTATCATAAAAGTGCTGGATAGCGGTCTCTTGATCCGTCTCTGGCTGGTAAATCAAGCGGCCTGTGTGACCGGAATAAGCCATGGTCCGCGCGATACCGATAGCCCCCAAAGCATCTAGGCGGTCTGCATCTTGAACCACCTGCCCTTCAAGACTGGGCACCTGCTTGCCCTCTTGCTGGCTGGTAAAGGAGATGGTCGCAATGATTTCTAATATGTGCGATTTGTGCTTCTCGTCTATTTGCTGGCTGTCTAGCCAGGCCTCCACCTTGTCAAGTCCAGCTGATAAGCTGGCATTAAACTTCCTGTCAGCCACATCGTGGAGCAGGGCAGCCATTTCACAGATGAAGCCATCAGCTCCTTCTTCCTTAGCAATTGTCAAGGCTGCCCTTCTGACTCGGTCAATGTGCCACCAGTCATGACCGCTACTGTCCTTTTGGCACAATTGACGGACATGGTCTGCTGTGGCTTGGGTAATTTCTTTTTTGATTTTGTCCATTCTGGCCCTTCTCCATGAATTCTATCCATTATTTTTTTACAAGAAACTACAAACGCCAGCTCTTTCGTCTTTTGGATAATAGGTCCATCTTGCCTAGCTGATAGCGATAGCGGTCAAACAAAGCATGATCCAACTGTCCTGCTTCAAGCGCCGCCTTTACAGCACACTTGGGTTCTGTATCGTGTTGGCAGTTGCTAAATTTACAAGATTTAGCCAAATCCTCAATGGGGGCAAACAAGATATCTCGATCAATCTCGTGATGGGTGTCAATCCCCTTAAAACCTGGCGTATCAATCACATAGTAATCAATCTCAGGAAAATAGATGAGAAGGCTAGAAGTTGTCGTGTGTTTCCCTTTGTGATCGGCCTTGACGGCGTTCACTTTGGCCACATAATCAGACTGAAGCTGATTGATGAGACTGGATTTCCCAGCTCCTGAACTACCAATAAAAAGCCCGATTTGTTGAGGGTTTAGCACTTCTTTCAAAGCTAGAAGCGATCCTTCATCATAAATACTGATGGCCAGCAAATTACTCTGGGGATAGAGTTGCTTGATCTGAGCAACCGCTTCTTGGTAGGTGGGGACCAGATCCTTTTTGATTAAGACCACTGTCAACTCAAGTCTCTCTTGCGAAAAGACCAGAAGGTAACACTCTCACTTAGACAGGGAGAACCGCTGATCCAAAGCCATCACGATAAAGAGCTGATCAACATTGCTTGCCAAGATTTGATCCACTTCCGAAAAGTACCCATCCTTGGCAGTGGTATTTTTGGCCTTAACAATCGAGTTGCGGCGTTCTACCAACTGCAATCGTGGGAAAGCTGTGTCAGGACGGTCAATTCTGACTACATCCCAACATGATAGGCTTCTTGAGGTCTTGATTTAGAAAAACGTTCGGTATGCCCATCTGAAAAACCGAGCGTGTAATCCTGCTTCGATTCAGATAACACTCGGGCATGTTGTGCATCGCTTAATTGATAGGTTAATGGCATGCGAGACTCCTTTTCTTTCCTTTTACTGGGCAAGTCCTCTGATAGTCTTGGATGCGATCGACGATTTTTCGTTCGTGTAAAGGGAGTTTTACCCTAACCCAGAAGGCTTTTTCCCTTGTTCAAAGTAGGAGCCATATGGCTCAGGTAACGCTTGCCCTATTTGTTTCGCTAACTTTTCAGCAACAACTATTCTATCCCATGGACGCTGCAATAACTGTTGCTTTTGACAGACAAGGTCATAGGCATATGTAGAAACTGCTTCGTACAAGAGGGTAAATAAGACAAGACTTACATCATCCGTCTCATACCTATCAAATAGAAAGCCACAATCGTAGCTAGAAACCCTTGCTAAGCCCGTTCTTTCATCATAAGCCAATTTGGTTTGCACACGATAACTGGCTTTTCCATCAAATACCTCATTCAGCAGTTCGATTGTCTCAGACAAAGGCTTGCTAAAATTGGTAGTCTCTAACAAGTCTACTGCACCTTGAATCAGCTCACTTTTCGTCAGAATCATCCTCTTTCTCCTTCAAGACCCCATACATTTCCTCTGGCGTGCCTAGAGCCATGAGCTCCTGGAACTTGACCGTTTCGACCAAGTCTTGATAGATCTTGCTGTCGGTGATGGCTTTCTTCTCTGCCTCCTTGTTGACCGTCATAACCCCATCGGTGATGGTGACAAAGTCCAGCTCTTCGAAGATTTGAATCATCTTGATGAGAAGGATTTGGTCAATTTTGAGGAAATGGCTGAGCTCCTTGAGCTTGTAACGAACGTCAAACTCTGGAAACTGGTAGATAGTCTTGTAGAGCTTGGCATACTGGTCACGGGTACCGTAGCCAGACAGGTAATAAGGTGTTTGGATGGTGTTCTTGAAATAAATGGCCTCAAAAGCCTTGCCTGCAAATAGCTCCCGTAGGTCTGCCAGTTTGCCTGGCAACTGGTTGATAGCCACAACGGTGCTGGTCGTTTCAGCTGTCAAGACGGGGACACCTGCTGGCAGAGCGAGGTTTTTAGCCCTGAGATCATAGAGTTGAACCCCCTTGACCCGGACATCGACCATCATCAACTGCAGACTGGTGTTCCCGTTCCACTGATTAACTGAGAGGGTTACTGCAAACTCCAAATCCTTAAGTTGACTCATCTCTCGCACATAAGCACCATAGCCAAAGGCCACTAGATCCATCTCCGTCTGGCCTTGTTGCAGGCGAAGTTTTAGATGGGCATTGTCTTGGCCCATGGCTCTAGCATTGACCACCTTGACCTGACGCAGGTAAAAAACAGGTTGCTTGTGCTCCATGCCAAAGGGGGCTAATTTGTCCAGAGACTTGATCGTGTCAAGGCTCAGCTGGTCTAGGACCAATTCTTCATCGAGGAGCAAGTGATTTTTCTGAGACAGATCAATGTCCTGTTCACCAATATAGGCCACAAGCAGGTCTGACAGCGTATCCAACTGCTCCACAGGCAAGGTCATGCCAGCAGCTCCGCTATGCCCGCCAAAGGCGGTAAAGATAGCCTTATGAGGGGACAAGGCTTCAAAGAGGTTAACCGCTTCTGTTGAGCGAGCGGAACCCTTGGCGACCCCGTCCTGGATGCTGAGCACAATAATGGGCTGGTGCAGCTCCTCTAAGAGCCGGCCCGCAACGATGCCTAGAACGCCTGGATTCCAGCCCTCCTTGGCCAAAACTTGGGCTGGGCGACTGGTGTCCACCATGGCCTTGGCTTCCTCGTAGATGGCCTGGACAAGGGCCTTACGTTCCGTGTTTTTTTCCTCGATGAGCTGGGCGACCTCACTGGCTAAGTCATCATCAAAGCCCGTCAAGAGTTCAAGGGCTGGATTGGGATCGTCTAAGCGTCCCAGAGCATTGAGGCGGGGAGCCAGCTGAAAGCCGACAGTCTCTTCTGTCAAACTGACCGGATCAATACCTGCTAATTGGAATAATTCCTGGAGGCCCAGTCTCTGGGTGCGTTTGAGGACTTCTAAGCCAAACTTGACCATGATGCGGTTTTCGTCTGTCAGAGGAACCATATCAGCAATCGTCCCGATAGCCACCAAATCCAGTAAATCTAGATTAACCTCTTCTAACAGGGCGCAGGCCAATTTAAAAGCCACGCCACAGCCTGCTAGGTGCTTGAAGGGATAATCGGCTTCTGGGTGTTCCGGATGGACGATAGCAAAGGCTGCTGGCAGCTCTGCCGGCAAGCTGTGGTGATCGGTCACAATGACATCAATCCCTTGCTCCATGGCATAGGCGATGGCCTCATGTCCAGCTACGCCATTGTCCACCGTAACAATCAGGCTGATCCCCTGCTGGTCAATGAAATACTTGTAAACACTCTGATTGGGACCATAGCCGTCTGTAAAGCGGTTGGGAAGGTAGACCTCGCACTCAGCCCCAAGCTCTTCCAGGGTTTCCTTGAGAATGGAGGCACTGGTCATACCGTCCGCATCATAGTCGCCATAAATCAGGATGGCTTCGCCATCCTCAATCGCTGAACGAATGCGGGACACGGCCTTATCCATGTCGTGCAATAAATAAGGGTCGTGCAAGTCTTCCAAGGAAGGGGTCAAAAAAGCTTTCAGCGAAGCCTCATCGGTTACGCCTCTGGTATAGAGCAACTGGGCTACTAAGCTGTCTAAGCCTTCTTTTTTGGCCAGTTTCAAAAAGACCTGGTCTGGCTGCTGGTCATTGAGAAGCCACTCATACTTTGATGAAATCATTCTTATCTCTTTTCTGCTATTATCCCTATTATTGTATCAAAATCAGATTGATTTTCCCACCTAAATACTGACAGAAGCAAGGCAGAGCCTTCAAATCAACCTCATCGCTTTCCTCTGAAAAAGAGGGCAAAGCCTTGTATTTAAAGTTTCGCTATTTTATGTCAAAATTTAAGTAAAAAAATTGGCCAAAGGCTGGCCAACTCCTGCATTTCTAACTAATATTGCGTCTCACCTTGAGAGTCAAGAGGCCATCCTCATGCTCAATGCGGGCATAATCTATCGCTTTCCCAAGAAGCGTGTAGTCGTGGTCCGTCCCGTGGCCACCGAGGAGAGCATTGTAATACTCATCAATCTCCACCTCCCTGTCAATGCTTAAATCCTTCAGCAAATGGTCAAAATGACTGGGAACATCCCCTGAAGGCGTGCTGATGGCCAGCTCAAATTTCTCCCTATCCAGATTAAAAGACACATCAAATTGATAATATTTATGTTCCAAAAAGTAGCCAATCAACTCCTTCATAATCCGAGTTGCCTTGCTTTTTTCATTGATCATACGACCACCCTCACTTTGTTAATCTTTATTCTATCGAAGACGCCTTAGTCCAAGTAAAATTCTCCAAAACTGGAATCATAAAGGCTGCTACAAATCCACTGGAAAAACCGTTATTGTAAAGACTCAGACCAAGATGAAGATCGATGACACTCTGGGCTACATTAAATTGCAAAAAGCCAGCTATCATCCCCACTATTATACCATAATATCCTGCGATGGGAGCTAAAGAAGTGCCAAACAATAAGGACAAGGCAAAACCGAGACTAGCAAAGGACTTATCTGAAAAATAAGCTGCTAATAGGATTCCTGCTGCAATCGGCAACGTGTTCCGCAAGTGCTTCCCGAAGCCTGCAAAACCGATCACGGACAAGAGGCCACCTGCGATGGGCCCATTGAGTCTGACCCCCAAAACTAGCAGGATCGATAAGTAAACCATTCCTAACAGCCCCATATTGAAAAAGGTCGTCCTACGGCCATATTTGATGACAAAATCATCTGGCAGACGCCCTACACGACGGTTGAGCTTGATGAATTTGGTCTTAAAGTCCTGAAAATCGAGACCAACCGCTGCCAAGGTTAACATGAACATGCAGATAGCGATTAAATAAACTAGGATATAGCCGTGTGCATCCGTACTAACCAGTTGCACACTAGGAATTTCCAGGCCAAAATAACGCAAGCAAGCATAGATAAATAGACCAATCACACCGCCTGTGAACCCTATGTTATAGAGGGTATAGCCTTGGTGGAATTTCAAGAAATCTTCTGCCAGAGGTGGTGTAATGAAGCCTAAACCAATTCCAAAGGCAAAACCTGCTAACAAAGAGACCAGATTGCCACCGTTAGCAAACATCAGGTAGGAGACCGTTGGCGCTGTACAAGTCGCAAATAAACTGACGGAGGTATACAACTTAAAGGACTGACCAGATTTCCTGGCATAGAGAATAACTCCAATAATAATGGGAAGGATATTTAACAGGTGGGTCCCAAAAAGGGAATGGCCTGCAAAAATCCCAATAGATGCTAGTTGAAAACCCGTCAAGTGGGTCAAGTTATTCCTGACATTCAAGTAATAAGCAACCCCAAAATGCAGGGCCAGGTTGACAAAGGTCGCCGAAGAGCCAGCCACTTCAAAGAAGTCATGGATCAGGTAGGTCTGATGGGTGAGCAAATACCAGTAATCCTCCCACCAAGTGGTCCTTGCAGGCGTAAAAAGAGCAAAGACAAAGGTGGCAATGGCCAGCAAAAGCAGATAGTCTTTTTCCCAGTCTAGCTGTAGTTCTCGTCTCAGTAACGTTTTTTTCATCCATGCCTCCGTCTAAAAACCTATATCTTATACTACAGTACCTCAATTTTAATCATTTGGCAAGGATTTTTAGTGTCTTTTTTAATCGCTTTCACATATAAAGAACGCATGCAGTTTATACCCGTATTTAAAACTATACTATGAGAACGTCGAAATAGCGTTGATGCGTTTTAAGTGTAACAAGATATTATTGAAAAAACCACCCTAGAATGATAGATCTAGGGTGGTTTTATGGTTTAAACTGGCTTAATCGTGAACAAACGTAACCTCATTCACATCGATTGAAGTCACTAAATCCAGAGAATCACTCTTAATGTTTAATCACTTTAAAAAGTATCTATTCCTTTTTATTGCCTCTTCTCAGATAAGCCATGATAAAGAGTAAAATACCTGCCAAGATAGTTGGTATAATAAACCCAGCCGTTGACCCTTGCCCATTTCTAGTTTTCTTTTGGGAAAGGTTTTCGACTCTCTGAGAAACTCCTTGGGTAGATTGGGGTGTTTTCGCAGGTAATTTTTCTATCTGCTCGGTCTTCTTATCTGTTCCTTCCAGATTTTTATCACTTGTCTTGAGTGTCACCTCTTTTGGCTTATCCTCGACTAAAGCTTGGGTAACAGCCGATTGCTGGCTTGCTATTACTGGCGCCAACAATAAAACTTGAGGCTCTTTTTGCTCACTTTCTGCTGTCAGTCGACTTTCAACATTAGACAGACTCTTCGCGTTAATTGAACTTTCTAAGCGATCTATTACTCTATCGCCCTGGCGAGTAAGATTCTCATTGTGAACTTCTTGCAATCCGTTGTCTATTTCAGCTAGTTTCATGGGAGTATGCTTACGATTGACCTTCACTTTGGAGGCTACAGTTTGGTTTCTCTTTGCTTTCTCCTCTTTGGCTTTGCGCTCGGCTTGTTCCTCTTGAGCTTTACGTTCAGCCTCGCGTTTGGCTTGTTCCTCTTGAGCTTTACGTTCAGCTTCGCGTTTGGCCTGTTCTTCTTGCGCTTTGCGTTCGGCTTCGCGTTTGGCCTGTTCTTCTTGCGCTTTGCGTTCGGCTTCACGTTTAGCTTGTTCTTCTTGAGCTTTTCGTTCAGCTTCGCGTTTGGCTTGTTCCTCTTGAGTTTTACGTTCAGCTTCGGCTTTTCGTTTCTCATCAGCAAGTTTTTGCTCAGCTTCGCGTTTAGCTTGTTCTTCTTGCGCTTTGCGCTCAGCTTCACGTTTGGCTTCCTCTTGTTTTGCCATTTTTTCTTGCTCACGTTTTACTTGTTCTTGACGCGCTTTTTCTTCAGCAAGTTTACGCTCGGCATCACGTTTGGCTTGTTCTTCCTGAGCTTTACGTTCAGCTTCGCGTTTGGCTTCCTCTTGTTTTGCCATTTTTTCTTGCTCACGTTTTACTTGTTCTTGACGCGCTTTTTCTTCAGCCAGTTTACGCTCGGCATCACGTTTGGCTTCTTGAGCTTTACGTTCAGTTTCGCGTTTAGCTTGTTCTTCTTGAGCTTTACGTTCAGCTTCGCGTTTGGCTTGTTCTTCTTGCGCTTTGCGTTCGGTTTCGCGTTTAGCTTGCTCTTCTTGCGCTTTACGTTCGGCTTCACGTTTAGCTTGTTCTTCTTGAGCTTTTCGTTCAGCTTCGCGTTGAGCTTGTTCTTCTTGAGCTTTACGTTCAGCTTCGCGTTCGGCTTCGGCACGAAGGATATCCATTTCTGAAAATTCCGGTTTAGCTGGTGCTTCTTCTGGCGCTACTAATTTTCCTGTTTTAGTCTCTTCATTTTTGAAGTACTTTTTCCAGTCTTCCGTACCTTGAGATAAAGTGTTGATGAATCCGATATAAGAACCGAAACCTTCTTGCTTACGGCTAGTTAATCTGAGCTTACCTCCATGTTCCTCAACTCGATAGCGCCGGAGTCCTACCTGGCTCTTTTGGTCTCCTAGCACAGGCTCGTCACCATCATCCGAGTCTGAAACATAGATAGCTATAACTTTTCCAGATTCATCGAAATCTGCTCCCCATGCAGTTACGATATGACCAGCAGCGTCAGGGTTATGATAATAGGCAACACCTATGGCTTTTCCTTGCTCTAAAGCTGTTTTGATGCTCTCGCTAAATTGACTATGACTATGGATGCTTTCGTAATGTGTCAACGGTGTTCCTCCGAAAACATTTCTGAAGAAATTGATTTTACTTGTTAATTTCTCCTTCTCTACAGGAGGGTTCTGCATACTAGAGCTTTGATTGTAGCCATATCCATTTATGTATAGGTCCAATATTTTATTTGTCCATACAGCACTGTGCGGAAAGGCTTGTTTTACAATGTCAAAGAATCGGCTTTGGTCACTGTATCCTTTCTCACCTGTGTAGACCTCGCGAGCTTTCCGAAAATCAAAATTTGTATCTCGAACGGTATATGTGCCGTTGTCTTTATTTTCATGCAAATAGCGATCAATGTAGTCTTTGTTTCGGTCAACCCACCAGTGTAACATATTCGTTGCCACGGCACCGGCACAAAGATCGCCATCATCATGACCGTTCTTATTGATGTCATACCATCCTTGACCAGCAGAATGCTTAGTGACAAAATATTCTGCGTCTGTTTCTGTAACCTTAACAAACTCATGGTCTTCAACATTGACACCCTGTACCCATTGTGTTTTTGCTACTTTCTCGACGGCTTTTGCTTCAGCAAACTCATGGGCGCGCTTCTGTGCTTCTTCTGAAGTCACATCGGTTTTCAACTGTTGCTCAAGAACACGCTCATCTCTTTTATAAATAATTTCCTCTGTTGTAACAACGTCTTGTTTCTCGGTGGTAGAATCGGTTGTCTCCGTTACTTGAGGAGAAACAGGTTCTTGGGTTGCTTGTTGCTCAGGCTCGACTTGACGTTTTCTGCGTCTTTTTTTCTCTTCAGACTTACGTATTGCCTCGGCTTCTTGTTTGGTGACATTTGTCTCAGTTTCGTCCAGTCCTTCCGTTACGGTAACGGTTTTAATGTTAGAAGCTAAATATTCACCAGTAGCCTTGGTGCGGATTTCATAGTCACCTTTAACCAATCTTGATAAAATATTGGATGTACAATCTACCCACTTACCACTGTTTTTCAAGCGATATTCCATTGATGTATTTACACCAACGATTTGAGCGTTCTTCGCCGTAACTGTATCTGGATCGGTTGCTTTTTTAATTTCTAAATACTGAATCGGTGAAGCAAATGCCGAAGATGTTTCTGGCATACGTACATAAAAATCAACAGTGCTTATATCTTTTAATTCAATACGATTCTGGTCAATCTTAGTCCATTTGTTTTGTCCGATGCGATACTCCATGCCAGGTTTAACATTTTCGAGATAGCCAGTATTTTCTCCTGTAGCGGTGAATGTTGCATTGGGCTGTTCATGGCGCCTTGATTGGATATTCAGTTTATGTACAGGTTTGTCAAATTGATACCCATATTTTGCTAACTTTAGTTCTATTTGGCTATCTGCCATTGATTTTGGACTGTCAAGTGTTAATTTGTATTCATTATCACTGATTTTAATAACATTTGTAAGTCTAGCATCTTTAACGATGACATTCCCTGCATCAAGTTCTAATGGTTGCTTTAGTTTTACTGTGATTGTCGATAATCTTTCGTTTTCTGCAGCTGCAACCGGTGTGATACTATCAACAGTTATTGGTTTCTTATTTAATTCTTCATTTGTAGGGAAAACTCTTGCTTGAATACGATAAAGATTGTAACCACCGTAGCGAACGATGTGTGTTTGAAATAGTTCATGACGTAAAAGATTGGCTAGTTTATCGTGAACTTTACTCTGAGAAATGTTATTTGGAGCCATTACTTTGAAAATATGTGGCTTAACATTGGCAGTAGTCTCATGATATTGTCTCGCTAAAACATTTGCAACCTCAGTTTCAGTTTTTGCTAAAATTCCATCTTGTTCAAATCCGTAAAATCTATAGCGTTCACCCATTTTATCTTCATGAACTTCTGAGTACTCTCGTTTAGCTCTAGGGGTTAGCTTAAAATCTTTATTAGTGATTAAAAAATGTTCTTGACTATGATAATCACGACCTCTCAAATCATCCCAAGTAGCATCCACATGATACCATTCCCCATCGAGTTCAATGATATTCCAAAGATGATATTCTCCGATATCGATTTTTCCGTGTTTTGTGTGACACGGAATCCCCATCTTATCCATCAAAAGTTTGAAGCCTTTGGCATAACCAGCACAAACAGTTTTTTTCTCAACCAAAGCAGAGTAGGCACTTTGATCCTCACCTGGTCGAGTGACATACTCCACATTATCGACTAGCCAATCGTGAGCAGCCTTGGCTTTCTCAACATCAGATAAATTTTCGAATGCTTTGACGATTTTCTCGGCTTCCTTATTAGCCTCCTCATCTTGGCGAATGGCTTCCGTCTCCTCGGTTCCTGGTAACTTGACTAGGGCACGGTACAGATGTTTATTGTGTTCAGCCCAAAGCTCTACTGTCTGAGATTTTACATGCTTGTTTAGTGACGTAATCGTTCCATCTTTGTCGAGGTGAAGAAGGTCCGTATTGTCTTCACCTATGATGGTTGTCTTCTCAGGGCTATAGACTTCTGTTTTGGGATAGTTAACCCGCACATACCAGTTTATTTCGGATGGCTTTTCTTTATTTCCAGTGCGGGATACTAGTTCTAGTTTTACTCCTTCATTATATTTAACGGTTACTTCTTTTTGTGAAAGCTCGTATTGCTCATCTTCGTAATAGTTCGGCGCAGGAGCTTCTAAAATAGCTTTCTTAACTTCTTCAGGAGAGGTTTCAATTACTTTGGGAGTTTCTTCAGCTGTCATCACATCATCAGCCGCAAGAGGCTCTTCAGAAACTTCTTCGGCTACTACAACTGGGTTCGTTTGGGGTGTTTCAATAGGCTGATCAATCTCTTCACTAGCCGCTGTTTGGCCAAGGCCATCTTGATCTACTGTCGCATTTGAATGTGAGATAAGAGCAACTGTTTCAGGGGTGTTTTCTGACGCCTGAACACTCTGCATATTTCCAGCTAAAAAGAAAAAACCAATCAAAACTGATCCAACACAGGCACTCGTTTTTCTAATGGCATAGCGTCTCTGAGGCTCTGTTTTTTGATAAAAATTCATTGAATACTCCTAACCTGATTCTATATTTTTTTGGAATCAATATACCTTACTCATTATAACTTTTTTGAGTAAATGGCATGTCATCTCTATCTATTTTTTATCTGTTTTTTTCACCATCAAAAAACAGACGGATTATATCTCCATCTGTTTTTCGATCTCCATAAGATAAGGCTTAAGCGCTATAGGCAAGTTTCTTTTCCAACTGAGCCTGACCAATTGCATAGAGCGTACAAATCACCCAATAAACCAAGGCCACCAAAATATAAACGGTCATATAGTCTAACTTAGCACCACCGACCTGCTTGGCCATGTTAAAGATTTCAGGAACAGTGATCATAGCCGTCACTGACGTCGTCTTGACCATATCCAGTAGAACATTGCTTAATGGAGGAATAGCGATTCGAATGGCTTGGGGAATAATGATGGTACGATAAATCGTTGGTGTCTTAATCCCTAACGCTCTAGCGGCTTCCCATTGACCAGAGTCAACCGCTGAAAGCGACGAGCGAATAATCTCCGCAATATAGGCACTGGACATCATGGTAAAAGCTACGATGGACGCCGTAATCGCATCCAATTCGACCCCGACAAAGGGAAGGCCATAGTAAATCAAAAAAAGTAGAACCATCAGTGGTGTTCCCCTCATCAGGGAAATATGGATATTGACCAACCACCTAATTGGCGCAATTTTCGACATCTTCATCAAAGCGACAAAGAAGCCTACCATGGTCCCCAAAAGAAAGCCAATCAGAGAAAGACCTAAGGTATAAGGTAATCCCTGCAATATCTTTGGCAAGGCTTCTGGAACTAAAGAGAGATCAAAAATGGCTTCCCATTTAATCATTTCCTTCTCCTTTTGAGGCTAAAAAGCCCGGGTTAATCTTTAATATCTGAAACATCAACAACTGGTAGGTCTTCTGCTCCTTCAGCTGGTTGAGTCAAGTCTTGACCTGCATAGTATTTTTCAGAAATAGCCTTGAGCGTGCCATCAGCCAGCATTTCTTCCAGCACCTTGTCCAGCTCTTTTTTCAGACTGTCATCACCTTTAGCCATTACAATCCCTGATTTGTTTGGATTGTATTTCGCATCACCCATTTTTACTTTGATGTCAGGGAATTTAGACGTAATAAATTTAACCGCAATCACCTGTGTGAAATAGTCGTTTGGAATAAAGTCTGTCCGCCCGGTCGACACATCGCGAAGGTAAACATCATTGGTCACATTGTCATAGATAACTGGCTCAGCTCCCAATTTTTTAGCAATTTTCATAAACTGCGTACCTGCGCCACCACCAGCTTTCTTACCTTTCCAGTCACTGAGGTCAGCGGCACCAATTCCAGAAGAACCATCTTCACGTACGATCATCCCGCTGTAAGAATATTTGTAAGGGATTGAAAAATTGTATTTTTCTTCTCTCTCTGGTGTAATGTCAAAGTTATTAACGGCAATGTCAACCTTACCACTATCAACCGATGCAAAGGCTTCTGCTACACCGATTTCTTGGTATTCAATTTCAAGGTTTAAACGCTTGCCGACTTCATTAAGCATATCAATTTCATAGCCAATAAGCTCATCTTGATCGTTGTGATAGCTCGTTGGGAAAAGGGTTCCTGGTGTTGCTACTTTTAAGACACCAGCTTCTTGGACTTGTTCCCAAGCCGTTGGTTCAGCTGTACCAGAACTGTTTGAGGTATCCTTGGCTGTATTTGCACAACCTACTAGAACAGCAGCACTAAGGGCTGCTAATGAAGCCAATAATTTCTTTTTCACTTGGAGAGTCTCCCATATATTTTATTTATTGGCTACCATTTCCCCAGAAACAGCGAGCCAACCGTTTTAATATATCATATCCCCACCTAATTCTCAACTGTTCTGCTTAACTTTTTTCACAATCTTTCGGTTTCAAGAACTTAAAAAAACTTGTATTACAAAGGAACTTTAGCTGTTGTTTCCAAAAATGTCTTTTATTTCACAAATTTAAATCATACCAGCTCCTTCAAACAAATCTGCGACCTGAAGCAATAACTCTTCTCTGCCTTTAGCTGCCAAGAACTGAATACCGATTGGAAGGCCGGCCTCATTACGGTAAGTCGGTAGGGAAATGGCTGGCTGACCTGTCAAATTGGCTGGTATGGTAAACGGCGTCCAAGCCAGACTATCCGCAAACATCTCCCAAATCAAGTCTTGTTGTTGCTCCATTGGAAATTCTCCCATGGCCAGCAAGGATTCTTGTAAGTTGTCTGAAAGCGTAAACTGGCCATGCTTAGGAGCAACTCCAGCGGTAGTAGGCGTCAAAAGGAGGTCATAATTCTCATGAAAAGCAGCGAATTGCGCGGTATACTGATCCCAATGATTCAAGGTTTGACTATATTGTTTAGCTGGTATGGTCTGGCCGCTTTTATAGATCGCCCAAGTCATCAGCTCCATATCATCAGGTGTCATCGGACGCTCTAAGCTCTGTTCAATCGTGTCAAACATGGCTGCTGTTTCCACGCTGTTCATAACATAGTAGTCTTTAATCAAATCTATATGGTCTATCGGATAATCGGTTAGCTCGATTAAATCATGTCCCATTTGAGAAAGAAAGGAGACTGCCCCCTCCACCGCAGCAACAGCCTCTCTGGACACCGTTTGCCCAATAGGTGACAAGGCTGAATACGCAATTTTAAGTGGCCTTTGCCATTTCCTTTCAAAAAGGGTCTCCTGCGACAAGGTCGGTAAAACAAAAGGACTTTCCATCTGACAGGTTTGTGTGTAATAAAGCAATCGGCGCGTATCCCTGACGGATTTGGTCAAAGCAAAGTGCACCGAAGCCCCTTGCCAACCTCGATAGGAGCCTGGCCCTACAGGAATTCTTCCACGGCTGGTTTTTAAGCCAATCAAGCCATTAAAAGAAGCCGGAATTCGTATAGAGCCTCCACCATCACTGGCCCCTGCCAGTGGTACAATGCCGCTGGAAACGGCTGCTGCCGCTCCACCACTTGATCCACCTGCATTGCGACTGAGATCCATCGGTAAATGTACAGGTCCGTGAAGGCTACTATCACTGATATTTTTAAACCCAAATTCTGGCGTATTGGTCCGCCCGAGAATGATAAAGCCCAATGCTTCAAACCGCTGGACTAAATAATCCGTCTGCTGGGCACGGTAGCTCGCAAATAAGCGTGAACCAGATGTTGAAGGCTGACCAGCCTGATTTTGACCTAAATCCTTGAGTAAGATTGGAACCCCTGCAAATGGTTGCTCCTTAGAAAAAGCTTGTTGTGAGCGCTTGATTGCCTCTTCATATTGCTTGTTAACAACAGCGTTAATGGCTGGATTGAGTGCTTCGATCTTAGCAATCGCTTCTTCTACCAACTCCTTAGCTGAAACTTCTTTATGACGAACGGCCATGGCCATTGCTGTAGCATCTTGATACATCAAAACTCCTTTCCAAAAATAGCAAAATAGAGTGGATGGAAAACGAAAATAGGCCAAACTCTTAAGAAAGTGACTAGGCTCTGCTTTTCGTATCATCTAAAACCTGTCTTCAACGCACCTTGCCACTTGTCAACCATCCGTTATTAATTGTTCCCAGCTATACAGCCAGTATAGCTGCAAAAATCCACCTAGAAAAGAAGTAAAAAGTGGCCATTGGCCAAATCATCTTTAGGAATACAGGTGCTAACAATCGAACATGCGCTTCAAGTTAATGCATTACTTTTGCTTCTCAAAGCCCTGTACTGCTCTTGCTTTCTCTGCTCTGAGCAACGGGGCTTTTCCTATAGGAATAAACCCAATCTATTTCCTGACCTTTATCCAACACACTCTAGCACATTTCTATTTATCTGATTCTAGTATAGCACAGCCCATTAAAAATTCCCTTGAAAACCCACGATAAACACAGCATCTCTTTTTCTCACTTTTCTCCCTAAACGCCAAGACCTACCCGAAACAGTTATCGCTCCTGTCAAAATCGTCATTGGCCGTGCTTACGTCGATAGATTCTCCTCTTATACTAAAACAAAATCAAAAATAGATGTTATAATAGAGACATGACAAACTTATTCACCCAAGATAACCTTAACGAGTTAAAAGCAGCTTTGAAAAATCAAAGCTATGCGCCTTATCATCGCCGTCTTCAAGCCATTCTTTTACGTTCAGAAGGTTTGTCCTTTCAGAAAATTGGCGATTTAACAGGCTATGTGCCACAGACTGTCAAAAATCAGGTCGATAAGTATTTTAAGGAAGGCTTATCTGCCATCGTTAAAGAAACTCGAGGTGGGAGACATCGGAGTTATCTCACAGTGGAGCAAGAACAGGCATTTTTCAAGAAAATCCTAGACAGTTCACATGACGCTGGTGAGATGGTGACGACTAGTCTGCTCTTTGAAGCCTATCAAGAGGA